>DASYKU010000127.1 GCA_035995165.1 Mycobacteriales bacterium | reverse complement strand
ACCGCGCGCATCAGCTCCGGCCAGGTCTCGCCGTGCCGGTCCAGGTGCCGGTGCACCAGCTCGACCCGGGTGCCGCCGCCCTGCGGGGTGAAGGTGACCTCGACCTCGGAGGCGTGCGCCGGGTCGGGCTCGAGCTCGAACCCGCTGGTGATCGCCCAGGACAGCACCAGCCGGGTCGGCGGCTCCCAGGTCAGCACCTCGCCCCAGACGCACTCGACGCCCGCGCTGTCGCGGTCCAGCCAGCGGCCGCCGACGCCGGGCTCCAGCACCCGCACCTCCGGGGTGTTGCCGATGTGGTGGCCGACCGGCCACCAGTCGTCGAAGCGCTCGGTGAAGAACGCGAACGCCTTCTCCGGCGGCACCTCGACCGTCACGTCCGTACGGACCTCGGTGACGCCGGCCGTGTCGTTCATGTCTGCTCCTCGTCCCGCTCGACCGCGGCCTTGAAGGCGTCGAGCGCTGTGGTCCAGAACCGGTCGAGGTAGGCGCGTACGGCGTCCGCCCCGCTGGGGTCGAGCTGGTAGAGCCGCCGGGTCCCGGCCGCCTGGTCGGTGACCAGGCCGGCCTCCTTGAGCACGCGCAGGTGCTGGGAGACCGCCGGCCGGGAGACGGGCAGCTGCGCGGCGAGCTCGCCGACCGCGCGGGGCCCGCCGGCGAGCAGCTCGACGATCGCCTGCCGGGTGGGGTCCCCCAACGCGGCCAGCGCCGCCGATCCGTAAGTCGGCACGAACCGTAAGCTACGGCTTACCGCTGTTGGCCGTCAAGGTACGGTGGCTCCTCGTGCGGACCGTGGAGCTCGAGGACGTGCAGGCGGCGCGAACACTGCTCGACGGCGTCATCCGCCGGACCCCGCTGGAACACAGCCGGGTGCTGGCCGCCCAGGCCGGCGGGCCGGTCCACATCAAGTGCGAGAACCTGCAGCGGACCGGGTCGTTCAAGATCCGCGGGGCGTACACCTGCATCGCCCGGATGTCGGACGAGCAGCGGGCCGCCGGCGTGGTCGCGGCCAGCGCCGGCAACCACGCCCAGGGGGTGGCGCTGGCGGCCCAGCTGCTCGGCACCCGCTCGACGGTGTTCATGCCGGTCAGCGCGGCCCTGCCGAAGATCGTCGCGACCCGCAACTACGGCGCCGAGGTCCGGCTGGCCGGTGACTCGGTGGACGCGGCGCTGCTCTCGGCGCTGGAATTCGCGGCCGAGACCGGGGCGCAGCTGGTGCACCCCTTCGACCACCCGGACATCATCGCGGGACAGGGCACGGCCGGGCTGGAGGTGCTGGAGCAGTGCCCCGAGGTGAAGACCGTGCTGGTCTGTACCGGGGGCGGCGGGCTCGTGGCCGGCATGGGGGTCGCGATCAAGGCGCTGCGGCCGGAGGTGACGGTCGTCGCGGTGCAGGCCGAGCACGCGGCGGCGTACCCGGCCTCGCTGGCGGCGGGGCGGCCGATCGCGCTGGAGCGGATGGCGACGATGGCCGACGGGATCGCCGTCGGCCGGCCCGGGGACCTGCCGTTCGCGCTGATCCAGAAGGTCGTCGACGAGGTCACCACGGTCTCGGAGGCGGCGATCTCCAAGGCGCTGCTGTTCTGCCTGGAGCGGGCCAAGCTGGTCGTCGAGCCGGCCGGCGCCGCGGCGATCGCAGCGCTGCTGACCGAGCCGGGCCGCTGGGAGCCGCCGGTGGTGGCGGTCGTCTCCGGCGGCAACATCGATCCGGTGCTGCTGCTGCGGGTGATCCAGCACGGGATGCTCTCGGCCGGGCGCTACCTCTCGGTCGGGGTCCGGATCTCCGACCGGCCGGGGGAGCTGGCCGGGCTGCTCGCGCTGCTGGCCGGCCTCGGCGCCAACGTGCTGGACGTCGAGCACTCCCGGATCACCTCGCACCTGGACCTGGGCGAGGTCGAGGTGGCGCTGACCGTGGAGACCCGCGGGTCCGAGCACCGGGTCGAGCTGCTGGCCGCGCTGAACGCGGCCGGGCACGCGGTCAGCCTGTCCTGAAATCCCCTATCCGGTCCCGGCTGGGGCAACTATGATCCTGCGATCCGGGTACGACCCTTCTGGGCCAGTCCGCGACCCAGCGCCCCGGTAGGGGGTTGTCGTGGCCACCAACTTCATCTTCGACCGCTTCTCCGCCGCCAGCACGGAAGACCCGTACGGGCTGTACGCGCAGGCTCGCGAGGAGGCCCCGGTCTGGTTCGCGGAGGCCTACGGCGTCTGGATCGTCAGCCGGTACGCCGACGTCCGCCGGGTCCTGCTGGACCCGGACCGGTTCTCCTCGGCCTTCGAGATCCGGACCCCGCACCGGCCCGGGCCCGGGGTGCTGGACATCCTCGCCACCGGCCACCGCGAGGTGCCGGCGCTGCTCAACGAGGACCCGCCGGCGCACCGCCGGACCCGCGACCTGGTCGCGCAGACGTTCGGCCCGCGCCGGATCGAGGCGCTGGAACCGCGGGTGACCGAGATCGTGACCGAGCTGCTCGACCGGCTGGAGCCCGGCCAGAAGGGCGATCTGGTGACCGGGCTGGCGGCGCCGCTGCCGCTGCTGGTGATCTGCGAGCTCATCGGGCTGCCGGCCGACGACGCGCCCCGCCTCCGGGCCTGGACCCAGGAGCTCGCCGCGCTCACCTCGTTCGGGGTCGGGCCGGAACGGCAGCGGGCGGCGGCCCACGCCTCGGTGGACTTCGAGCGCTACCTCGCCGCCGCGATCACGGACCGGCGGGCGGCGCCCCGCGACGACCTGCTCTCCGACCTCATCGCGGTCCGGGCGGACGGGCTGGCCCCGCTCACCGACCCCGAGCTGATCAGCCTGCTCATCTCGCTGGTCTTCGCCGGGCACGAGACCACCGCCAACCTCATCGGCACCGCGCTGGTGCTGCTGCTGCGCCGGCCGGAGCTCTGGGAGGAGATCGGCGCCGACCCCGACCTGGTGACCGCGGTGGTCGAGGAGACGCTGCGGATGGACGCGCCGGTGCAGGGCATGTTCCGGCGGGCGGTCACGGACGTCGAGCTCGGCGGGACGACGATCCCGGCCGGCGCGCAGGTCTTCGTGCTGTTCGCCGCGGCCAACCGGGACCCGGCCGAGTTCGCCGAGCCGGACGAGTTCCGGCCCGGGCGCGACCGGGTCGAGCGGCACCTCGCCTTCGGCCGCGGCATCCACTTCTGCCTGGGCGCGGTGCTGGCCCGCACCGAGGCCCGGGCGGCGATCCTGCTGCTGCGCGAGCGGCTGCCGGGGCTGCGGCTGGAAGAAGGCTTCCGGGTCCCGTACGTCCCGCACCTGCTGCACCGCGGGCCGAGCACGCTGCCGGCGGTCTGGGACTGACGTACGACCAAAGAACTAGTCAGCTTCCAGCAAAAGTCCGGCGCGTTCTGTCGGTGCCACCCGTTAGTTTCGGTGCGACCTCGGGGCCGCCCGGTCCCGGGGCCAGAACCCGGGAAGGAGGGCGGACCAGGTGCCCGCCATCACCGCCGAGGGCCTGACGAAGGTCTACGGCTCGCGCAAACACACGGTGCGTGCGCTCGACGGGCTCGACCTGACGGTCGAGGAAGGAACCGTGCTCGGCCTGCTCGGTCCCAACGGGGCCGGCAAGACCACCACGGTCCGTGTGCTGGCCACGCTGCTGCGGCCGGACGCGGGCCGGGCGACCGTCCTCGGCTACGACGTGGTCCGGGACGCCCAGCGGCTGCGGCACGAGATCGGTCTCTCGGGGCAGTACGCGGCCGTCGACGAGAACCTCACCGGCGCCGAGAACCTCTGGATGTTCGGCCGGCTCTACCAGCTGCCCAGCGCCGAGGCCCGGACCCGGGCCGGGGAGCTGCTGGAGCAGTTCGCGCTGAGCGCCGCGGCCGACCGGGTCGTGAAGACCTACTCGGGCGGGATGCGACGGCGGCTGGACCTGGCCTCGGCCCTGATCGGCCGGCCCCGGCTGCTGTTCCTGGACGAGCCGACCACCGGTCTCGACCCGCGCAGCCGGATGGGCATGTGGGAGGTCATCCGCGACCTCGTCCGGACCGGCTCGACCCTGCTGCTGACCACGCAGTACCTGGAGGAGGCCGACGCGCTGGCCGACGAGATCGGGGTGGTCGACGCCGGGCGGATCATCGCCCGCGGCACCGCCGACGAGCTCAAGTCGCAGGTCGGCGGCGAGCGGGTGGAGGTCGTGGTGCGCAAGCCCGACGACATCGAGGGGGCCAGGGCTGTGCTCGCGAGAGCCTGCGGGGCCGAGGTCACGGTCGACGAGCACGCCCGCCGGCTCACCTCGCCGAGCAGCGGCGGCACCGAGTCGCTGGTCGGCGTGCTGCGCTCGCTCGATGACGCCGGCATCCCGCTGGACGACGTCGGCCTGCGCCGGCCGACGCTGGACGACGTGTTCCTCAGCCTGACCGGGCACTCGACCGAGGACGGGTTCGTGGCCGAGGACGAGCCCGTCGGGGCGGCGTCATGAGCGCCGTGCTGACCGGGCGCGCGAGCGGCTCGGCGTTCTCCGACACCGTCGTGCTGACCTGGCGGAACCTGAAGCGGATCCCGCGGATCCCGGAGCTGGCGGCGTTCGCGATCCTGCAGTCGGTCATGTTCGTGCTGCTGTTCGCGTTCGTCTTCGGCGGCGCGATCCCGCTGCCCGGCGGCGGGTCCTACCGCGAATACCTGATGCCCGGGATCTTCGCCCAGACGCTGGCGTTCGCCTCGGCCACGACCACGGTCGGGATCACCGACGACATGCAGAAGGGGCTGGTGGACCGGTTCCGGTCGCTGCCGATGGTCCGCTCGGCCTTCCTGACCGGGCGGACGATCGCGGACGTGGCGTACAACGCCGGGATCCTGGTCGTGCTCATGGTGACCGGGCTCGCGGTGGGCTGGCGGATCCACAACGGGGTCGGGCAGTTCCTGGCCGCGCTCGGAGTCGCGCTGCTGTTCGCGTACGCGATGAGCTGGCTCGGGGTCTTCCTCGGGCAGCTGACCCCGACGGTCGAGGTGGCGCAGCAGGTCGCGTTCACCACGGTCTTCCCGATCACGTTCGTGTCCAACGCGTTCGTGCCGCTGCAGGCGCTGCCGGGCTGGCTGCAGCCGTTCGCCGAGTGGAACCCGGTCAGCACGCTGACCGCGGCCATGCGGGACCTGTTCGGCAACCCCAACCCGCCCTCGGGCACCAGGTTCCCGTCCGAGCACCCGATCCTCATGACGGTGCTCTGGGCGGTCGGGATCGTGGCGGTGTTCGCGCCGCTCGCGGTCCGGAGGTATCGGGACATCTCCAAGTGAGGTCCTAGGGTTCGCGGGGTGAAGAACCTCAGCCGGGACGAGGCCCGGGAGCGGGCGGCGCTGCTGACGGTCGAGTCGTACGAGGTGCGGCTCGACCTGACCGCGGCGCCGTCCGCGACCCGGTTCGGGACCCGGACCCGGATCGTGTTCGAGTGCCGGCGCGACGGCGCGGACACCTTCCTCGAGCACGAGGTGCCGGCCTGGGAGTCGGCCGTGCTCGACGGCCGGCCGCTGGACCTTGCGACGGTCATGGGCAACCGGCTGCCGCTGCCGGGGCTCGCGGCCGGGCGGCACGAGCTGGAGGTGGCGGCGAGCGCGGCCTACAGCCTGACCGGGGAGGGGCTGCACCGGGCCGTCGACCCGGCCGACGGCGAGGTCTACCTCTACCAGCAGAGCTTCCTCGACGACGCCCAGCGCACGTTCGCCTGCTTCGACCAGCCCGACCTCAAGGCGGTCGTGACGCTGTCCGCGGACGTGCCGCCGGGCTGGCAGATGGCGGCCAACGCACGTGGGACGGGGGACGGCGACCACTGGTCGTTCGTGCCGACCGAGCGGATCTCGACGTACCTGGTGAGCCTGGCCGCGGGGCCGTACCACGTGGAGAAGACGGACCACCGCGGGATCGAGCTCGGCCTGTGGTGCCGCCGTTCGATGCGCGAGCACCTCGCCGCGGACGACCTGTTCCCGGTCACGAAGCAGGCGTTCGACCTGCAGGAGCGGCTGTTCGGCCGGTCGTACCCGTTCGGGGACACGTACGACCAGGTGTTCGTGCCCGGGTTCAACGCCGGGGCGATGGAGAACCCCGGGCTGGTCACGTTCACCGACGACTTCCTCTACCGGTCCAGGCTCACGCTGGCCCGGCGCCGGCTGCGGGCCCAGGTCGTCTCGCACGAGCTGGCCCACATGTGGTTCGGCGACCTGGTCACCATGCGCTGGTGGGACGACCTCTGGCTGAACGAGTCGTTCGCCGAGCTGATGGGCGTGCTCACCGTCGACGAGGCCACCGACGTGCCCGGCGGCTGGCCCGCCTTCACCGTCGGCCGCAAGGCCTGGGGGTACGCGACCGATCAGCTGCCGACCACCCACCCGGTCGCCACCGACGTCGGCAACACCCAGGGCGCGCTGCTCAACTTCGACGGGATCAGCTACGCCAAGGGCGCGTCGGTGCTGCGGCAGCTGATGGCGTACGTGGGGCGGGACGTGTTCTTCGCCGGGATCCGTTCCTATCTGCAGCAGCACGCGTGGGGGAACACGACACTGGCCGACCTGCTGGCCGCGCTGTCCGCGAGCAGCGGGCGTTCGCTGGACGAGTGGGCTTCGGCGTGGTTGCGCACCACGGGGGTGAGCACCCTGCGGCCGTCGTGGGAGGGCTCGGTCCTCTCGGTCGTGCAGGAGTCGCCCACGCCGCGGCCGGCCCGGATCGGGGTCGGGCGCTGGGACCTGGTCGACGGCGTGCTGCGCCGGCGCGACCTGACCGAGGTCGACGTCGGGCCGGGGACGACGCCGGTACCGCTGAGCGGGCCGCGGCCGGACCTGGTGCTGCTCAACGACGGCGACCTCGCGTTCGCCAAGGTGCGGTTCGACGAGCGGTCGGCGCAGACGCTGCTGCGGCACCTCTACACGATGGACGACGCGCTGAGCCGGGCGCTGTGCTGGGCTGCGCTCTGGGACTCGACCCGGGACGCGGAGCTGCCGGCCTGGGCGTACGTGGAGGCGGTGCTGGCGGGGGAGGCGGTCGAAGGCGACCCGGAGCAGATCGAGACGCTGCTCGCCCAGGCGAGGACCGCGGCGACGCGGTACCTGCCGGTCGCGGAGCGGCCGGCGACGCTGCGCCGGCTGGCGGACGCGTGGTGGGCCTCGGCCTGGGCGGCCGAGCCTGGCGGCGATGTCCAGCTCGGGTACGTGCAGGCGCTGATCGAGGTCGCCGACGACGAACGTGTCGACGGGCTGCTCGACGCGGGCGCGCCGGCCGGGCCGGTGGTCGACGGCGGCGCCCTGCCCGGGGCGGTGGGCGGTGGTGGCGGCGCGGTCGGGTCGGTGGGCGGCGGTGACGTGTGGGCCGCGGCCGGGGCGGTGGGCGGGGGCGGGGTGCCGACGGGGCTGGTGGTGGATGCCGAGCTCCGGTGGCTGGTGCTGCACCGGCTGGCCGCGCTGGGGCGCGCCGACGCGGGCCGGCTGGACGCGGAACTGCGCCGGGACCCGACCGCGGCGGGAGAACGCCAGCACGCGGCCGCGCTCGCGGCCCGGCCGCTGGCGGCCGCGAAGGAGGAGGCGTTCGCGATCCTGACCGGCCCGGGGGAGCTGACCAACGACCTGGCCCGTTCGGTCGCCCGCGGCTTCTGGCAACGCGGGCAGGAGGACCTCTGCCGGCCCTGGGTCGAGCGTTACTTCGCGGCCTTGCCGGAGATCTGGGAGCGGCGCGGACCGGCGGTCGCGGGGCGGATCACCCGGTTGCTGTTCCCGCACCTGGACGAGCCGGAGACGGTGGCGCGGGCGGATGCGTTCCTGGCGTCGGCGTCGGCGTCGGCCGGGTGCCGGCGGATCGTCCTGGAAGCACGGGACGACACGGCCCGCGCGCTCCGCGCGATCGCCGCCAACTGACGCGGGCGCTCGAGCCGCCTGCAGGGCTGGCGCTGCGGCGGGCCGCACGCCGGGCTGGCGTCGGGGTGGGTCGTGCATGCCGGGCTGGCGTCGTGGAACAGCGCTGCACGCCGGGGCGGGCGGTGTCCGTCCGAAGCGTCACCACTGGGAGTGGCAATTACCACTCCCAGTGGTACGGCTCCGACCGGATGCCGTCCCGCCGCGAGCGAACGGCCCGTCAGGTCCAGGTGGTGGGGAGGCGATGCGGGCCGCGGTGCATGAGGTTGGGGAGGTAGGGAACCGCGAAGTCCGGGTCGAGGTGCAGCGTCGGCAACCGGCGGCGCAGGATCCGCAGCACGGTCTGCGACTCGAGCCGGGCCAGCGGCGCCCCGAGGCAGTAGTGGATGCCGCGGCCGAAGGCCAGGCTCCGCTCCAGCTCCGCCCGGCCCGGGTCGAACTCGTCCGGCTCACCGAACATCGACCCGTCCCGGTCGGCCGAGGCGAACAACGCGAACACCGGCGCCCCGGCCGGGATCGTCACGCCGTCGACCTGGACGTCGAAGACCGCGCGCCGGAACGTCCCCTGCACCGGTGAATCGATCCGCAGCGTCTCCTCGACCACGTTCGCGATCAGGCCCGGATCGCCCTCGATCGACTTCCAGAGCTCGGGCCGGTACAGCAACCGCAGCAGCGCGCTGCCGATCAGATCGGACGTCGTCTCGTGGCCGGCGAAGGTCAGCGAGACGACCAGGCTGATCAGCTCGGCGTCGGTCAGCGGCGGCACGCCCGGGGCCTGCGCGGTGATCATGTCGGTGAGCAGGTCGTCACGGCCGTTGTCGCGGCGGGCGGCGATCTCGGCCGCCACGTACCGCTCGTAGTCGACCGAGCCGCGGGCCGCCTCCCGCTGGGCCTCGGGCTCGGCGTCGTACGAGGTGAGCACGCCCAGCTGCCGGGTCCAGTCCCGGATCGTCGCGGCTTCCCCGGCCGGCAGGCCGATCAGGTCGAGGATCACCCGCAGCGGCAGCGGGGCCGCCAGCTCGCCGACGAGGTCGGCCTCCTTGCGGGCCTCGAACCCGTCCACGAGCTCCTCGACGAGCGCGACGATCCGCGGCTCCAGGCCGCTGATCCGGCGCGGGCTGAACGCCCTGGCGACCAGGTCGCGGGTCCGGCGGTGCCCGGGCGGGTCCTCGTTGAGCAGGGCCGGGACCTCGGGGTGCCCCTCGGCCAGGATCTCGGCGACGCCGGGCGCCATCCGCTGCGGCGTACGGATCTGGAAGGCGGAGGAGAACCGCATGGGGTCCATCAGCACCCGGCGGACGTCCGCGTACCGGCTGATGACCCAGGTGCCGAAGTCCTCGGCGTAGAAGACCGGCTGCTGCTCGCGGGCCTGCGCGTAGAGCGGATAGGGATCCGCCAGGTTCGCGTCGGTGAAGCGGTCGAACGTGAAGCCGGCTGCCACCTGTTCCTCCCGATGCCCGGCAGCGGACCAATCGGTCGAACGGTGCGCTGACGCGTTGTTGCCGCACATATCTTCGCGCACGTCCACTTACCGACAGCAACGACGAAGCAATGGAAGGCCCGGAACCACCCGATCGGGCACTACGGCGGTCACCCCCGCCCGGTTCACCGCCCCGAACGGACCGAGCCCGGCCCCACCCACCGGCGCCTCCACGCCTCCGCGCGCCTCCACGCCCGGCGTCCGCGACAGCGGGGTCAGCACCCCCGCGGGTCGGCTACGGGCGGCGAGCGGTCGGGTTAGCGGCGGCCGCCGAGGTTGCGGAGGAAGACCTGGAGGACGGCGCGGGCGAGGTCGGCGCCGGACCCGTGGCCCTGCGGTCGTGGGCCGGTGCCCGCGAAGAAGTCGTCCCAGCTCGAGCCGCTGGTCCAGGGGACCGTTCCGGTCGGGCGGCCGGGGCCCGGGCGGCGTGGGGTCCGTGATCCGTCGTTCGGGGCGGCGCCGCCGTAGCGGGGGCCGGCCGGCGGGGTCTGGCCGCGGCGGGTGAGGTCGTCCCAGCTCGGGCCGGTACGGCCCGGAGCGGGCAGTGCGCCGCCTCGCGCCGTGCCGGGACGAGAGGTCCGGTCGCCCGGGAGGGGACGGCCGGTGCCGGGCCCGCCCGGGAGGGGCCGGCCTGTGCCAGAGCCGTCGGTTCCGGAGCCGCCGGTGCCGGGACGGCCGCCGCCGGAGCGGCCGGGCCAGGAAGTGCCAGGCCCGTTGATGCCGGGGCGGCCGCTGCCGGTGCTGCCGGGCCGGATGGTGCCGGGCCCGTCGATGCCGGGACGGCCGCCGCCGGATCGGCCGCTGCCCGTGCTGCCGGGTCGGACAGTGCCGGGCCCGTCGATGCCGGGACGGCCACCGCCGGATCGGCCGCTGCCCGCGCTGCCAGGCCGGGCGGTGCCGGGGCCATTGATGCCGGGGCGGCCGGCCCCGGAGCCGCGGGAGCCCGGGCGACCAGTGGCCGGGCGGCCCGCGGCCGAGCGGCTCGCGCCGGGGCGGGCGGGCTGGTCGGGGCGGGCGGTGGGTTCGTCGGGCGGGGTCGGGGTGACCGCGCCCGGGTCAAACCGTCCAAGAGGCGAGTCGAAGGTCGTGGCGCCGATCACGGTCGCGTCCGCGTACCCGCCGAGAGGATCACGACCGGGCCCGTCGCCGAGCGCGAGCGCATCCCGCCCGAAGGGCGTCGCCAGCGCGTCCCGGAGGGCGGAGTCCGCGCTCAGCGCGTCGTACTGAGCACCGGCGGCGAGCGCGTCGGAACCGGTCAGTCCGCTGAGCGAGTCGGTCCCGCCGAACCCGCCGGCCAGCGCGTCCGACCCGGCGAACCCGCCGGCCAGCGCATCGCGCCCGTCGAAGGGCCCGGTGCCGTCGACGTTCCGCAGCCGCGCCATGCGTACGAGAGTGTCACACCCCCCGTCTACGGTCCCGGTCATGGAGATGCGCACCGATCGGGTCGGCCTGCTGCTCGACCAGCTCGACTCTTCCGTCGGCATCACCCGCGAGCGGCTGACCGGCCTGACCGACGAGGAATACCTCTGGGAGCCGGCGCCGGGCGCGTGGTCGGTGCACCGGCGGGGCGAGGCCGCCAGCCCGGATCCGTACGGGCCGGGTGACTGGCTGCTCGACTGGGACCACGGCCATCCCGACCCCGATCCGGTCACCACGATCGCCTGGCGGCTGGGGCACCTGATCTCGATGTACAAGGACCGCTGGGAGTGGACGTTCGGATCCCGCAGCATCCGGCCCGAGGTCTCGACCGACTTCACGCCATCCGCGGAGGAGGCGCTGGCGACGCTCTGGGCGGAGACCGAGCGGTTCGCCGCCTCGGTCGGCGCGATGACCGACGAGCAGCTGGACGTCCCCGGGTTCGGCCAGTACCCGTACGGGTTGGATCCCAAGCTGCCGTTCATCTCGATCGTCTGGTGGATGAACCGCGAGTTCATCCACCACTGCGCCGAGGTCGCCCTCCTGCGCGACCTCTACCTCCGCCGCGAGAAAGCAGCGCGGGATTCGAGGTAGGCGCGTTCGGGGGTGCTGAGGGTGAGGCGGGCGGCCTCGAGGTAGGCGGCGCGGGCCGCGGAGACGTCGCCGGACAGCTCCAGCAGGTGGGCCCGGACGGCGGCCACGCGGTGGTGCCCGGCCAGGGCCGGGTCCGCCGCGGCCGCGTCCAGCTCGGTCAGCCCGGCCGCGGGACCGTGCACCATCGCGACCGCGACGAGCCGGTTCAGCGTGACCATCGGGCCGGGCGCGAGGACGGCGAGCAGCTCGTACAGGCCGAGGATCTGGGGCCAGTCGGTGTCCGCGGCGCTCGGTGCGGTGTCGTGCAGGGCCGCGATCGCCGCCTGCAGCTGGTACGGGCCGATCGGCGCGACCGGGAGCGTCGCGTCCAGCAGCGCGGTCCCCTCCGTGATCATCGCGGCGTCCCAGCGCGACCGGTCCTGCTCGGCCAGTGGGACCAGGTCGCCCTCGGCGGTGGTCCGGGCCGGCCGGCGTCGGTGAGCAGCAGCAGCGCGAGCAGCCCGGCGACCTCGCCGTCCGCCGGCACCGATGCGTGCAGCTGCCGGGCCAGCCGGATCGCCTCCGCGGTCAGCTCGACCCGCTGCAGTGAGGCGCCGGAGCTGGCGGTGTGGCCCTCGGTGAAGATCAGGTAGAGCACGTGCAGGACGGCGGCCAGGCGCTCGGGCCGCTCCTCGTCCGTGGGCGGGGTGAAGCGCCCGCCGCTGGCCTTGATCTTGGCCTTGGCCCGGCTGATCCGCTGCGCGACCGTCGACTCCGGCACCAGCAGCGCGCGGGCGATCTCCGCGGTGGTGAGTCCGCCGACCGCGCGCAGGGTGAGCGCGATCTGGGACGCCGGGGTCAGCGTGGGATGGCAGCAGAGGGCCAGCAGGGTCAGCGTGTCGTCGACGCCGGAGACCGGCTCGGGCGCGGCGTCGAAGACCGCGACCTCGCGGCGGCGCCGGGCGGTCTCGTTGCGCCAGAGCTCGGTCCGGCGGCGGGAGGCGACGGTGACGAGCCAGCCGGTCGGGTTGGCCGGCACGCCCTCGGCCGGCCACTGCGTGGACGCCGCCAGCAGCGCCTCCTGCACCGCGTCCTCACAGGCCTCGAAGTCTCCGGTACGGCGCACCAGCACCCCGAGCACGCGCGGCGCCAGCTCCCGCAACAGCTCCTCGACGCCGCTCACCGTTCCGGCGCCTCCGCGCCGGCCCCGGGCGGGATCGCCTCGTCGCCGGCGCCCTCGGCAGGCCCGGCCACGGCGGAGTCGCCCGACGACCCCCGGCTCCCCGACCCGCCCACCTCCGCCACGCCCCCGGTCCCGGTCGCGGGGGTGGGGGGTTCGGGGTTGATGGGGCGGATGAGGAGTTCGGTCCAGGTGGCGTCGGGGATTCGGGCGGCGATCTCGACGGCGCGTTCGGCGGTGCAGTCGACGAGGTAGAAGCCGGCCAGGTGCTCCTTCGCCTCCGCCATCGGCCCGTCGCTGACGACGGTCCGCCCGTCCCGCACGGTGACCCGCCGGGTCAGCGCCACGTCGCCGAGCCCCTCGGACGCGATCAGCTCGCCGGACGCGGCCAGTTCCCGGGACAGCTCCCGGTAGCGCGGTCCGAGCGCGCGCAGTTCGTCGTCGCTCATCCGCTCCCAGACCGCCTGGAACGACGGGTTCGACTGGATCATGATCAGGTACCGCACCCCGCGCACTCTGTCAGACGAGCGTCAGATGAGGGTCGACCGAGCGTCGACCGAGCGTCGACCGAGCGTCAGACGAGCCCCGAACGAGACCCGCCCGCCGCGGCGCTCCGTTGAGCCGCGGCGGGCGGGGAGCCCCCGCGGGAATCGAGCCTCAGAGGTTGCCGCGCCGCTCCTGCTCCCGCTCGATCGCCTCGAACAGCGCCTTGAAGTTGCCCTTGCCGAACCCCTCCGACCCGTGCCGCTCGATCAGCTCGAAGAACACGGTCGGGCGGTCCTGCACCGGCTTGGTGAAGATCTGCAGGAGGTACCCGTCCTCGTCGCGGTCGGCGAGGATCCCCAGCGACTGCAGGGTGTCCAGCGAGACCCGGGTCTCGCCGACCCAGCTGCCGAGCGCGTCGTAGTACGAGTCCGGAGTGGACAGGAACTCCACGCCCGCGGCCTGCATGGCCAGGACCGAGGCGACGATGTCGTCGGTGGCCAGCGCCAGGTGCTGCACGCCGGGTCCGCCGTAGAACTCGAGGTACTCGTCGATCTGGGACTTCTTCTTCCCGGCGGCCGGCTCGTTGAGCGGGAACTTGACCTTCCGGGAGCCGTCCGCGACGACCTTGGACATCAGCGCGGAGTACTCGGTGGCGATGTCGTCGCCGACGAACTCCTTCATGTTCGTGAAGCCCAGGACCCGGTGGTAGAAGGCGACCCACTCGTCCATCCGGCCGAGCTCGACGTTGCCGACGCAGTGGTCGATGGTCCGGAACGGCGGCGTGGCCAGGGTGCCAAGAACCGGGGTGCCGTGGAGAGGCCCCCGCGCCTGGAACCCGGGCAGGAACCCGCCGGAGTAATCGCCGCGCTGCACGAACGAGTGTCGCGTCTCGCCGTACGTCGCGATGGCGGCGACGACGACCTTGCCGCCCTCGTCCTCGGACACCGTCGGCTCGGCCAGCGGGGTCGCCCCGGCCGACACCGCCTGCTCGTACGCGGCCGCCGCGTCGGGCACGGTCATCGCCAGGTCCACCACGCCGTCGCCGTGCGTACGGACGTGGTCGCCGACCCAGGTCCCCGCGTGCGCCTCGCCGGTCAGCCGGAAGCGGGCGGACCCGGCCTCCAGCACGTACTCGACGACGTCACGAGAACCGGTCTCCGGACCGCGGTACGCGATGCAGCGCATCCCGAACGCCGTGGAGTAGTAGTGCGCGGCCTGCCGGGCGTTGCCCACCGCGAACCGCACGTGGTCCATTCCGAGCACCGGGAAATCCATGGCCCACTCCTCCGCTGAGTTCGTGGGGTCAGATTCGACGCCCCCGTACGACTGGGCAAGCCGTCGGCGAAGTGCTGCTCAAGCTGTACAGTAAGCCGACATGGAGCCCTCGGAGGCTGTACAGAATGTTCGGTTCGACGGGCTGGATGCCCGGCTGGTGACCTTGCTGGCCGAGCAGCCCCGGATCGGCGTGCTGGAGTGCGCCCGGCGGCTCGGCGTGGCCCGCGGCACCGCGCAGGCGCGGCTGGACCGGCTGCAGGCCCGGGGCGTGATCACCGGCTTCGGGCCGGACGTGGACCCCGGTGCGCTCGGCTTCGGGGTCTCCGCGTTCGTCACGCTGGAGATCGCGCAGGGCCGCGGCCGGGACGGCGTGGTGGCGCACCTCGGCGGCATCCCGGAGGTGCTGCAGGTGCACACCGTGACCGGTCAGGGCGACCTGCTCTGCCGGATCGTGGCGCGCTCCAACGCCGACCTGCAGCGGGTCATCGACGCGGCCGTCGCCCACCCCGACATCCGGCGCACGGCAACCTTGATCGCCCTGGCCGCACCCATCCCTTACCGCGTCCTCCCACTGGTCCGCGCCGCGGCGTCGGGCTGAGCCGCGGCCGGCTGCGGCCCGGGGTGAGCCCGCCCGTCGCGGAGCGGGCCGGGATCACGAGGTAAAGGGTTCTGCCTTCTGCAGCGTGACGCTCATCGTCTTGCCGTTGGGCGTCTCGTACGTCCGGGTCTCGCCGACCTTGGCCCCGTCCAGCGCCCTGCCCAGCGGCGAGGCCGCCGAGTAGACCTCCAGCGACGCGCTCTCCTCGCGGGAGCCGATCAGGAACGTCTCGCTCTCGTCGTCGTCGTCGAACCGCACGGTCACGACCATGCCCGGCCCGGCCACGCCGGAGTGCGTCGGCGCGTCGCCGACCTGCGCCGTCCGCAGCAGCTCCTGCAGCTGCCGGATGCGCGCCTCCTGCTTGCCCTGCTCCTCGCGGGCGGCGTGGTAGCCGCCGTTCTCCTTGAGGTCACCCTCCTCGCGCCGGGCGCTGATCTCCGCGGCGATGACCGTCCGGCCCTCGACCAGGGAATCGAGCTCGGCCTTGAGGCGGTCGTAGGCCTCCCGCGTGAGCCAGGTGACGGGGGTGCTGTTGTCCGTCATCGACACGGGGTGCTCCTAGAGGGTGCGGGTGGGCGGATGGTCGGACTCGGATCAGGAACGAACGTCGAAAGTAACATCGCAGGGCGATGACACCCAGCCCTGCCGTCGATGACGCGGACCGGGCGGTCCCCCCGCCACTGTCCCGACCGGCCGCGACCCGGCGGGGCGAGGTGCCCGCGGCGGTGTCCGACGCGTTCCCGGCGGCCGGTGGGCCGTCGAGCACGATGGTACCCGCGGCGGCTGACCGCGCCCGGGGGCGCGCCACGCCCGTGACCACCTCGGTACGGTTCCCGCGCCCGGCCGGTTGGAATCCTGCTGCGGCTCGGCTCGTTCGAATAAGAAATGTCCGACCAACCGGGTAGGAGTACGCGCGTGACCCAGGAGCAGCTGCGCCTCATGGCGGTGCACGCGCACCCCGACGACGAGTCGAGCAAGGGCGCCGCGACGATGGCGCGCTACGTCGACGAGGGCGTGGACGTGCTCGTGGTGACCGCGACCGGCGGGGAGCGGGGCTCGATCCTCAACCCGGCCATGGACCGGCCCGAGGTGCTGGCCGACTTGCCGGAGATCCGCAAGGCCGAGATGGCCAAGGCGCGCGAGATCCTCGGCGTCCGGCAGGACTGGCTCGGTTTCGTCGACTCCGGGCTGCCCGAGGGCGACCCGACGCCGCCGCTGCCGGAGGGCTGCTTCGGCCTCATGGACCCGGAGGAGGCCGCGGCCCCGCTGGTCGCGGAGATCCGGAAGCAGCGCCCGCATGTCGTGCTGACCTACGACGAGAACGGCGGCTATCCGCACCCGGACCACGTCATGACCCACAAGATCTCGATGGTGGCGTTCGACGCCGCCGGCGACCCGGACCGCTACCCGGAGGCCGGCGAGCCCTGGCAGCCGCTGAAGCTCTACTACCACATGAGCTTCGGCCGGAGCCGGATGCAGCAGATGCACGAGGCCCTGCTCGAGGCCGGCCTGGAGTCGCCGTACGAGGAGTGGCTGAAGGACTGGGACGGCGAGGACACGGTCACGCCGCGGATCACCACCCGGATCGCCTGCTCGGACTGGTTCGAGCGCCGGGACGCCGCGCTGATCGCGCACGCGACCCAGATCGACCCGACCGGGCGCTGGTTCTCGGTGCCGCTGACACTGCGCCAGCAGATCACCCCGACCGAGGACTACGAGCTGGCCCGGTCGCTGGTGGACACCGACCTACCCGAGGACGACCTGTTCGCGGGCGTCCGGGAGAGAATCAGCGCGTGACCCCGCTGCTGCTGGCCGCTCCCGCCGCCCCCGCCGTCGAGAACCGCGAGGCCAGCCCGATCGCGCTGGTGCTCGTGCTGGTCCTGCTGGTGGCGTTGATCTTCCTGATCCGGTCGATGAACAAGCACCTGCGCAAGGTCCCGGCCGACTTCTCGGAGACCCCCGTGCAGCCGGAGCCGGAGAAGGAGAAGACCCCCGAGGCCTAGTCGTACGAGTCGCCGCGGCGGGTCCGTTTGGTCGCCGAGCGGCGCTTCTTGGCCGAGATCCGGCGTTCGGTCGCGCCCCGGGACGGCCGGGTCGCCCGGCGCGGCGGGGGCGGCGGCTCCAATGCCCGGGCCACCAGCCCGGCCAGCCGTTCCCGGGCCGACTCCCGGTTGCGCAACTGCGAGCGCCGCTCGGACGCGACGACGACCAGCGAGTCCCCGGTCAGCCGCGATCCCAGCCGGCGCCGCAGCCGGTCCAGCGTCTCCGCCGGCAGCGTGGACGCGCCCAGGTCCCAGACCAGCTCGACCCGCGAGTCGGTGGTGTTGACGCCCTGGCCGCCCGGACCGGACGAGCGGGAGAACCGCTCGGTCAGCTCGTCGCCCGGGATCGTCACCCGGGACGAGACGGACAGGTCAGCGGGCACCCGACCAGATTAGAGGCCGGGTCCTCGGTGCGCTGGCGCTCCCTGGAGACCTGCCCGGCCGCCGCTGCGCTGTCCCCGCGGGACATCGGCTGGGTCCGCCGCGCGCTGGCCAACACGCTGACCCGGCGAACCGGGTCGGAGCGGACCGCGCTGCGCGAGACGCAGGTCGCGGTCGTCACCCCGGAGCTGGCCGGGGAGGATGGGGGCATGGCCAACCGCCTCGCGACCGCCACCAGCCCGTACCTGCTCCAGCACCAGGACAACCCGGTCGACTGGTGGCCGTGGTCGGCCGAGGCGTTCGCGGCCGCCCGGGAGCGGGACGTGCCGGTCCTGCTGTCCGTCGGGTACGCGGCCTGCCACTGGTGCCACGTGATGGCGCACGAGTCGTTCGAGGACGACGAGACGGCCGCGCTGATCAACAAGGGTTTCGTCGCGATCAAGGTCGACCGGGAGGAGCGGCCCGACGTCGACGCGGTCTACATGGAGGCGACCCAGGGCATGACCGGCCAGGGCGGCTGGCCGATGACCTGCTTCCTCACCCCGGACGGGGCGCCGTTCTACTGCGGGACGTACTTCCCCAGGCCGGTGCTCCAGCGGCTGCTCGGCTCGGTCGGGGACGCCTGGCGGGACCGCCGGGACGAGGTCGTCGACGCCGGTCAGCGCATCGTCACCGCGTTGTCCGCGCCGCGCGAGCTGACCCCGGCCCCGCTGGACGCGACCGTGCTGGACCAGGCCGCGGCCGAGCTGCGGGCCGGTTACGACCCGGCCAACGGGGGCTTCGGCGGGGCGCCGAAGTTCCCGCCGTCGATGGTGCTGGAGTTCCTGCTGCGCCGGCACGCCCGGACCGGCGACGGCCTGGACCTGGTCACCGGCACGGCCGAGGCGATGGCCCGCGGCGGGATGTATGACCAGCTCGCCGGCGGCTTCGCCCGCTACTCGGTCGACGCCGGCTGGGTGGTGCCGCACTTCGAGAAGATGCTCTACGACAACGCCCTGCTGCTGCGGCTCTACCTGCACCTCTGGCGGGAGACCGGGTCGCCGCTGGCGTCGCGCGTCGTCCGCGAGACGGCGGAGTTCCTGCTGCGCGATCTCCGTACGGCCGAGGGCGGGTTCGCCTCCGCGCTGGACGCGGACGCGGCCGGGGTCGAGGGGCTGACGTACGCCTGGACGCCGGCCCAGCTGATCGCCGCGCTCGGCTACGAGGACGGCGAGTGGGCGGCCGGGCTGCTGTCGGTGACCGAGGCCGGCACGTTCGAGCACGGGTCCTCCACGCTGCAGCTGCGGGCCGACCCGGCCGACCCGGAGCGCTGGGAGCGGGTCCGGGCGATGCTGCTGGTGGTCCGGGACGGCCGCCCGCAGCCGGCCCGCGACGACAAGGTGGTCGCGGCCTGGAACGGGCTGGCCATCGCCGGGCTGGCCGAGGCCGGCGCGCTGCTGGGCGAGCCGGGCTGGGTGACCGCGGCGGTCGAGGCCGCCACCCTGCTGCTGGACCTGCACGTGGTCGACGGCCGGCTGCGGCGGACCTCCCGGGACGGCGTGGTGGGGGAGTCGGCCGGGGTGCTGGAGGACCACGGCGACCTGGCCGAGGGGCTGCTCGCGCTGCACCAGGCCACAGCCGACCCGCGCTGGCTGACCGCCGCGGGCGAGCTGCTGGACACGGTGCTGGCCCGCTTCGGGGACGGCCGGGGCGGCTTCCACGACACCGCCGACGACGCCGAGGAGCTCATCCGGCGGCCCTGGGACCCGGCCGACGGGCCGACCCCGTCCGGTCCCGCTGCCGCGGCCGGGGCGCTGCTCACGCACGCCGCGCTGGCCGAGCGGACCGATCACCGGGCCGCCGCCGACGCCGCGCTGGCCTCGCTCGCGCCGATCGTGGGGTCGTACCCGCGGGCCGGGGGCTGGGCCGCCGCGGTGGCCGAGGCCGCCCTGGCGGGGCCCCTGCAGGTCGCCGTCGTGGGCAACGGCCCGGCTCCGGTCGGCACCGCGGGCCGGTCGGCTGACGTGGGCCTGTCGGCCGACGTGGGCCTGTCGGCCGGCGCCGACGCCGGCTTGCCGGCCGTGGCCGGCGCCGGTTCGGCGGCCGAGGCCGGCGCTGCGGTGCCGGGCGCCGCGGCGGAGCTGGTTCGGGTGGCGCGGCTGGGGACGTCGCCGGGGTTGGTCGTGGTGGCGGGGGAGCCGGACCTTCCCGGGGTACCGCTGCTGGCCCAGCGGCCGCTGGTAAACGGTCAGGCGGCCGCGTACGTCTGCCGGGGGTTCGTCTGCGACCGCCCCTCGACCGACGCCGGGACGCTGGCGGCGGCGGTGCGCGCGGTGCGCTGAGCGCCGATCCCGGCCGCGACCACCAGCACCACGCCGGCCGCCTGCAGCCAGTTCGGCGCCTGGGCCAGCAGCACCAGCCCGAGCACGGTCGCGATCCCCGGCTCCAGCGCCATCAGCGTCCCGAACGCGGTCAGCGTCATCCGGCGCAACGCCGCCAGCTCCAGCGCGTACGGCAGCAGCGGGCTGAGCAGGCCGAGCCCGATCCCGGCCAGCGCGATCCCGGGAGTCAGCCCGGTGAGCGCCGGACCGGCCGCCAGCGGCGCGGTCAGCAGCGCGCCCGCGCTCATCGAGACCGCGAGCGGGCGCAGGCCCTCGACCTCGGCGCCGACCCGCTGGGTGAGCACCAGGTAGGCGGCCCAGCCGGCCGCGGCGGCCAGCGCGAAGCCGACCCCGCCGAGGTCGATCGAGCCGGTCCAGGGCTCGGTCAGCGCGAGGACGCCGGCCAGCGCGAGCGTCGGCCAGAGCAGCGCGGCCGGCCGGTGCGCCCGGACCGCGGCGACGCCGAGCGGGCCGAGGAACTCGATCGCGACCGCCGTCCCGAGCGGGATCCGGGCGACCGCCTCGATGAACGCCAGCGTGAGCAGCCCGGTCGTGGCCCCCAGCAGCAGCGTGCCGACCAGCGCCCGGCGGCTGAACGCGCGCAGCCGCGGCCGGGCCACCGCCAGCAGCACCAGCCCGGCCACGGCCAGCCGCAGCCAGGCCGACCCGGCCGGAGTCAGCGCCGCGAACTGGTGCGTGGACAGCGCCGATGCGATCTGCACCAGCACCATCGAGCCGATGGCCAGGGTGGGAGCGGGCAGCCTCATGGTGATCAGGAAACCGGTGCTGCGCGTCCGCGTCCATCGGACGTTTCCGTACGGTCTGTTTAGACTTCGCGGACGATGGATCTCGACAAGCTGCGCGCGCTGGTGGAGCTGTCCCGGCTCGGCACGATGACCGCGGTCGCGGGCTCGACCGGCTACGGCACGTCCGCGATCAGCCAGCAGCTGGCCGCGCTGGAACGGCAGGTCGGCACCAGACTGCTGGAGTCCGAGGGGCGGCGGGTCCGGCTCACCCCGGCCGGCCGCCGGCTGGCCGAGCACGGCCGGACGATCCTGGCCGCCGTCACCGCGGCCGAGCTCGACCTGGCCGCGCGGGACGAGCCGCACGGGCGGCTGCGGATCGCCGGGCACACCTCCGCGCTGCGGTTCACGGTCCTGCCGGCGCTGCCCGAGCTGGCCCGGGCGTACCCGGAGGTGCGGATCGACCTGCACGAGAGCGAGCCGGACGAGACCGAGCTGCTGCTCGACGACGACCGGATCGACCTCGGGCTGGTCTGGGACTACACGCTGGTGCCGAAGGTCTGGCGGCACGTGCCGGCGCTGCTGTCCAGCACGCCGATGGTGCTCGCGGTGCCGCCGGGCTCGGCCGCGCCGGACCGGATCCGGACCCCGGCCGACCTGGAGCCGCTGCGGGACGTCGAGTGGATCGGCAACTCCCGCTCCGGCGGCGACGAGGAACTGGCCCGCCGGCTCTGCGCGATCGCCGGCTGGACGCCGCGGATCCGGCACCGGGCCGACACCCTCGAACTGCTGGCCGACCTGGTCGCGGCCGGGACCGGGACGTGCGTGCTGCCGGCCGGCAGTCCCGAGGCGGCCCGGGTCCGTACGGTCGCGCTCGACCTGGTCCGGACCGACGTCCGGGTCTGGGCCGTGGTCCGGGCCGGCACCGAGTCCTGGCCGGCGACGGCGGCCGTGATCCGCCACCTCGCCGCAGCGCCGCCGGCCGTCGATCCGGGCCCTGGGCCGGGCGTTACGCCGTCGGCTTAGGCCCTACCGTCCGGCCGACTTACCGCGCATGCTGGATTGCAGTGCAACGGTGTAATCAATACCTGGAGGCATAGATGACCGGACGAGGGCGAGGCTGGGGCGGACACGGCCACGGCCGTGGGTTCTCCGGCCGCGGGGGCTGGCAGCAGGCCGACCTGCCGCCGGCCGACGACGCGGCGGGCTGGTTCACCGGCCGGCTGCCGGACGGCTGGTTCACCGGCGCGCCCAGCGTGACCGTGGACCGGGACGAGATCCTGGTGATCGGGACGCTGGAGGCGCCGGCGGTCGAGGGCGACGCGGTCGCGGTCAGCGCGGCCGAGGCCGGCCGGATCACCCGCTTCCGCGAGGACACCCGGGACGAGCGGATCGCGATCGCGCAGGAGGCCGAGCACCGCTACGGCCGCAAGGTCGCCTGGGGTGCGGTCGCCGGCGGCACCCGGCAGCTGTTCACCACGCTGTCCGCGCCGGTGATGACCCGGTTGCGGCAGCCCGAGCGGCAGGTGCTGGACACGCTGGTCTCCGCCGGCGTGGCCCGGTCCCGGTCCGAGGCGCTGGCCTGGTGCGTACGGCTGGTGGGCGAGCACGCCGACACCTGGCTGACCGACCTCCGTGACGCGATGGGCGCGGTGGACCGGCTCCGGGCCCAGGGCCCGGACGCGGGCGGCCCCGAGGAGGAGCCGACCGAGTCCTGAGCAGGAGCGGCGCGCCCGCTAGGGTCTCGGCGTGCGCGCCGCTGTGTTCGAAGGACCGGGGAACATCCGGATCCAGGACGTCCCGGACCCCGAGATCGAGCTGACGACCGACGCGGTCGTCCGGGTCGTCTCCGCCGCGCTCTGCGGCTCCGACCTCTGGTCGTACCGGGGGTACGGGCAGCGGCAGCCGGGCGAGCGGATCGGGCACGAGTTCCTCGGCGTGGTCACCGACGTCGGCCCCGACGTCCGGACCGTACGGCCCGGGGACCTGGTGATCTCGCCGTTCACCTGGTCCGACGGGACCTGTGAGTACTGCCTCTCCGGGCTGACCACGTCCTGCGTGGACGGCGGCGTGTTCGGCGAGCCCGGGCACGACGGCGCCCAGGGCGAGGCCGTGCGCGTCCCGCACGCGGACGGCACGCTGGTCGTGGTGCCGCCGGCGCTGCGGGACGCCGACCCGAGCCTGCTGCTGCCGCTCTGCGACGTGCTGCCGACCGGGCACCACGCCGCCCTCGCGGCCGGCGTGAAGTTCGGCCACCGGGTCGTGGTGGTCGGCGACGGCGCGGTCGGGCTGTGCGCGGTGCTGGCCGCCCGGCGGCTCGGCGCCGAGAGCGTCACCGTGATCGGTCACCACGAGCAGCGCCTGGAGCTGGCCCGCCGGCTCGGCGCCACCGACGTGGTCAGCGGCCGCGGCGACAGTGTGGCCGAGCAGGTCATCACGCTGACCGGCGGCGCGCACGCGGTGCTGGAGTGCGTCGGGGCGCAGGCCGCGATGGACATGGCGGTCGCGGTGGCCCGCGACGGCGCCACGATCGGCTACGTCGGCGTGCCGCACCTGGTCGAGGGCATCGACCTGACCCAGCTGTTCAACCGCAACATCGACCTGGCCGGCGGGATCACCCCGGCCCGGGTCTACCTGCCGGAGCTGATGACCGACATCGCGCTGGGGAACCTGGACGCGAGCGCGGTCCTGGACTCGGTCGTCGACCTGGCCGGGGTGCCCGAGGGCTACCTGGCCATGGACGGGCGCAAGTCGCTCAAGGTCCGGGTGGACGTCAGCACCGTCTAGTAGACGGCGAGCCAGACCGCGACCATGTGACAGAGCGCGGCGACCACGGTGCAGAGGTGGAACACCTCGTGGTAGCCGAACGTGCGCGGCCAGGGGTCCGGCCGCTGCATCGCGTACACGATCGCGCCGTACGTGTAGAGCAGGCCGCCGATCGCGACCAGCACGAACGCGGCCACCCCGCCCTGGTGCAGCAGGTCGGGCAGGGTGAACACGGCCACCCAGCCCAGGCCCAGGTAGAGCGGCGCCGACAGCCAGCGCGGCAGGCCGGACCAGATCGTCTTCATCAGCACGCCGCCGAGCGCGCCCGTCCAGACCACGGCCAGCACGATGGTGCCGGTCCGTTCCGGCATGGCCAGCACCGCGAACGGCGTGTACGTGCCGGCGATGAACACGAAGATCATCGAGTGGTCGAGCCGGGCCAGCAGCCGGTGCCGGCTCGGGGTGGCCCATTTGACCCGGTGGTAGATCGCGGAGGTGCCGAAGAGCAGGCAGACGGTCAGCGCGTAGATCGCGGTGGCGGTCCCGGCTTCGGCCCCGCGGGTGGCACCGGCGACCGCGACCAGGACGATGCCGGCCGCGACCGAGACGGCGAAGGCCCACAGGTGGAGCCATCCGCGAAGCCGGGGCCGCGCGGCGACGGCGGCTACGAGGGTGTCGGTCACCCGCCCGACGCTACGTACGGGTGCTGTGCGCCGACATGGGGCTTACCCCCCAAAAACCACCGCGGATTTCGTCAGCTTCCGCTCATGGAAGCGCCCGGGGCGGCAGCTTCGCCCGCGTAGAGTGCACGAGTGCCTGTGCGTGACCTGCTCTACACCGTGTACGAGCGGCGGTTGCGCCGCCAGCTCGCCGGCCGGCCGGTTCCCCGGCACGTCGGGGTCATGTGCGACGGCAACAGACGGTGGGCCCGCGCGGCGGGCGCCGGGGACGTGAGCTTCGGGCACCAGGCCGGCGCCGACCGGATCGAGGACGTGCTGCGCTGGAGCGCGGACGCCGGGGTCGAGGTCGTGACGCTCTGGCTGCTGTCGACGGAGAACCTGTCCCGGCCCGAGTCCGAGCTGCAGCCGCTGCTGCGGATCATCGAGGAGCTCGTCGGCGACCTGGCCGCGGACCGGGCCGGCTGGCGGATCACGCTGGTCGGCGCCCTGGACCTGCTGCCGCCGGAGACCGCGCACCTGCTCAAGACCGCCGCGGAGAAGACCGCGCTCGGGCAGGGCCTGGCCGTGAACATCGCCGTCGGGTACGGCGGCCGGCAGGAGATCGCCGACGCCGTCCGGTCCCTGCTCTACGAGCACGCCGCCTCCGGCGGGACCATCGAGGAGCTGGCCGAGGTCCTCGACGTCGACCACATCGCCGAGCACCTCTACACCCGCGGCCAGCCCGACCCGGACCTGGTGATCCGGACGTCGGGGGAGCAGCGGATGAGCGGGTTCCTGCTCTGGCAGAGCGCGCACTCGGAGTTCTACTTCTGCGAGGCGTACTGGCCGGACTTCCGGCGGATCGACTTCCTGCGCGCGCTGCGTGCGTACGCCGATCGCCACCGCCGCTTCGGCGCGTAGGCGCGCCTCTCCTGACTGACCGGCGGCGCCGGTGACGCCCAGATGACGACCGGCGCGTTGACGAAGCCGACCGGTACGACACCGGCATCGGTCGACTCCGCCGCCATCTGGACGCCACCGGCATCCACCGCCAGCCAGGAGAAGCGCCTGAGCTGTAGTTTCCCGGCGTGGATGTCGCGCGGGAGTACGTGCTGCTGGGGTTGCGGTTCGATCGGTTGTCCGAGGGGTTCGTCGACGCGTACACGGGCGACCCGGCGCTGCGGGCCCAGGTCGCAGGCGAGGCCCGGCCGCTGCCGGTCGCGCTGGCGGCGCAGGCCAGGGCCCTGCTGGCCGAGTTGCCGTCCTCGGGCCTGCCCGCGGACCGGGTGGCCTACCTGCAGGCGCAGCTGACCGCGCTGGAGTGCAACGCCCGCAAGCTCGGCGGCGAGGCGGTCGGTTTCACCGCCGAGGTCGCGGCGTACTTCCAGGTCGAGATCGGGCTCGGCGACGAGGACGAGTACGCGGCCGCGCACGACCGGCTGGACGCGCTGCTGCCCGGCTCCGGCCCGCTCGTGGAACGGTACGCGGCCTACCGGACGGGCGACGAGTGCCCGCCGGAGCGGCTCGACGGGCTGGTCCGGGACCTGTCCTCGGCGCTGCGGGACGTGGTCCGGTCGGGGTACGGGCTGCCCGAGGGCGAGACCGTCGACTACCAGATCGTCACCGACGAGCCCTGGAGCGGCTTCAACTACTACCTCGGCGGCTACCAGTCCCGGGTCGCGATCAACGCCGACCTGCCGCACCGGCTGTCCCAGCTGCCGCACCTGGTCGCGCACGAGTCGTACCCGGGGCACCACACGGAGCACTGCCGCAAGGAGCGTGGCCTGGTCGGCGTCGAGGGCCGGCTGGAGCACACGATCTTCCTGGTCAACACGCCCGAGTGCCTGGTCGCGGAGGGGCTGGCCGACCTCGGTATCCCGGCCTCGGTCGGCGCCGGCTGGGGCCCCTGGGCCCAGGAGGTGTACGCCGACCTGCGGCTCGGATTCGACGGGCACCTGGCCGAGCAGGTGACGCTCGCGGTACAGGGCCTGGACCGGGCCCGGCAGGACGCGGCGCTGCTGCTGCACGACCGGGGCGCGTCCGCGGACGAGGTCGTGGCGTTCCTGCAGCGCTGGATGCTGGTACCGGAGAAGCGGGCCCGGCAGTCGCTGCGGTTCCTGTCCCATCCGCTCTGGCGCGCGTACACCTCGACGTACGTGGAGGGGTACCGGCTGCTGTCGGCCTGGCTGGCGGCCCGGCCGTCGGACCAGTCGATCGGCGCGCGGTTCGTACGGTTGCTGGACGAGCCGCTCACCCCGAGCCGGCTCGCCGCCGAAGTGGGGGTCTGAACGTGGTCGGACTGGTCCTGGTCTCGCACTCCGCGACGATGGCGCGCGGCCTGGTCGAGCTGATCGACCAGCTCGCTCCGGACGTGACGATCGTCACCGCGGCCGGCACCGAGGACGGCCGGATCGGGACCTCCCCGGATGCGGTCGCGGCCGCGCTGACCGCGGCGGACTCCGGGGACGGCGTGGTCGTGATCCCCGATCTCGGCTCGGCCGTGCTGGCCGTCCGGGTCGCGCTGGAGGACGTGGACGAGTCCCGGTTCGTGCTGGTGGACGCGCCGTTCGTGGAGGGGGCGGTGTCCGCGGCCGTCACCGCGGGGACCGGCGCCACCCTCGACGAGGTCGTCGCCGCCGCCCACGAGGCGCGCGAGATCCCCAAGTTCTGACCCCGCCGGACTCCGCGGCGGGATGGTGTCCGGTCGGAGTCGTACCACTGGC
>DASYKU010000126.1 GCA_035995165.1 Mycobacteriales bacterium | reverse complement strand
TCATCCAGGTCTTCGACCAGGCCGTGGACAGCTTCCTGGCCGCGAAGAAGGTCGAGGCGACCGGGCAGTTCGACCTGTTCGGCGACTCCGACTCCGGCGGCGACGACGTGATGGACGCGGTCTTCGCGGTCACCGTGCCGCAGGGCGAGTGGGACAAGATGGGCAAGCTCGCCTTCGAGCGGGAGATGCTCGGGCTCTACGTCTCCGACCACCCGCTGCTCGGCGTCGAGCACGTGCTCGCCGCGCACTCCGAGCTGACCATCGGTGCGCTGCACACCGACCAGGTCGGGGACGGGCAGCAGATCATCCTGGCCGGGATCCTGTCCTCGGTGCTGCGCCGGGTGAACAAGACCGGCTCGCCCTGGGCGTCCGCGGTGCTGGAGGACCTGGAGGGCTCGGTCGAGGTCCTCTTCTTCCCGCAGACGTACGCGCAGGTGGCGGTCAACGTGGCCGAGGACGCGATCGTCGTGGTCAAGGGGCGGGTCGACCGGCGCGAGGACGTGGCGAAGCTGATCGCGTCCGACCTGTCCGTACCGGACCTGTCCGAGGGGCCGCGGGGGCCGGTGGTGGTCTCGCTGCAGGCGGCCCGGTGCACGCCGCCGGTGGTGGAGCGGCTGCGCGAGGTGCTCTCCACCCACCCCGGCACGACCGAGGTGCAGTTGCAGCTGGTCAACGGGGAGCGGCGGACCGCGCTGCGGGTCGCGGACGGGTTCCGGGTGGCGGCGACACCGGCGCTGATGGGCGACCTCAAGGCCCTCCTCGGCCCGACCTGCCTGGCCGGCTGAGCCCGCCCTCGGCGTGGCGGCGGCGACACGCCGTTGTATCGACCGGGGGAACTTGCGTCGGCCACACCGGATCGGGGGAATGATGCGTCTGTGACGACGCAGCGTGGCGATGACCCCCGGACCACGGTCCCGGAGGATCAGACCTGGTTCACCCACCCGGTGCCGCGGACCCCCGGCGACGACGCTGTGTCGCCAGGGACGTGGGCCGGAGCCCCCCGGGCCGAGAGCGGCCGGGCCGGCGGCGCCCGGGCCGAGGGCGGCTGGGCCGCGCCGGAGGGCGGGGCCGGGCCGGCGGGCGGGGCGCCGGACGGCTGGGCGGGCCCGGAGGGCGCGGCCGATGCCTGGGCGGCGCCGGAGGGCGGGGGCCGGGCGGAGCGGCGGCGGGCGCGGGAGGCGTCCGAGCAGGCCGCGGCCGAAGGGGACACCGGACGGCTGGACGCCGTCCGCATCGACGAGGACCGGATCGGAGCGGACGGAGTGGTTCCACAGCCTCGGCGGGGACGGCGGCGGGCGACCGCCGATTCGGCCGCCGACAGTGCCGACGGGGCGGCCCGGGCGGACGGGTTCGACCCGGGTGACACCGGCACCTGGCGGGTCCGCGACATGGTGCCGGGCGCCGACGGCGGCCGCCGCAACACCACGATCCTGCGCTACCTGCTCGGCCTGCTCGCCATCGACCACGTCCGGGCGCTGAGCCGCTGGACGTTCGTGGTGCCGATCGTCGGCCTGGTGCTGCTGGTCGTCCGGCCGCGCTGGATCGGGCTGGCCGTGTTCGTGCTCGGCGTGCTGCTGATCGTGGCCCGGATCGTCGCGGTCCGGCTGATCGCCCGCCGGACGCTGCCGCGCCGCTACCGGCCGGTCGAGGACGACCTGCGGGCCGCGGTCGAGGCCGGCAAGGCCAACCTGCGCGGCGAGCTGCGCCGGGTCGGCATGCCGAGCTCGGCGTTGGCGTTGCCGCGGTCGGTGTTCCGGCTCGGTTCGTCCGACTCGCGGCGGACGGCCCGGTCCCGGCTGCGCGACATCGAGATCGACCGGGTGCTGCCCCGCGCCCAGCTCGACCGCGCCCTGCGCGTGCTCGACGGGGCGTCCGCCGGCCGGTGACCCCACCGGCACCCGCCTTCCCGGCTGGGGACTCCTCCGGCGAGTCCCCGAGCAAGGCCTCCGGGACCCGCGGTGGGGCTTCGGCGGGGACCCCGGCCGGGACCCCGGGCGGGACCCCCGGTGGGGCCTCAGCCGGGACCGGCAGCGGGACCCCGGGCGGGACGCCCGGTGGGGCCTCGACCGCGACCCCCGGTGGCGCGCTGCCGGGGACCCCCGGTGGGGCCTCGACCGGGCCCCCCGGTGGGATCTCGGGTGGGGTTCCGAGTGGGGCCGGGGTCCGGACGCAGTTGTGGCGGGGGGTTGTCGCGTATCGGATCGCGGCGCTCGGGTATGTCGCGGTGCTGACCCTGCAGGTGCGGGACGACTTCGCGCACCCGCGGGCCGCGCTCGGGGTACTGGCCGCGATGGCCGCGTGGACCGCCGTCACGACCCTGGCCAACACCCGCGATCGCGGCCGGGTCTGGCCGGTCGTCGTCGCCGACCACGTCGTCTGCGCGGGGCTGACCCTGCTCTCGCTGCCGGTGCAGGGCGCGACCGAGATCGCGACCGGCGCGCCGACGCTGACCACGGCCTGGGCCGCCGCCCCGGTGGTGTCCTCGGCGCTGCTCGGCGGCGCCCGGGGCGGGCTGGCCGGCGCGGTCGTGCAGGGCGCGGCCTCGGTCGTCGTCCGCGGCGAGGTCACCCAGGCGACGCTCGGCAACATGGTGCTCCTGCTGCTGGCCGGCGGCGCCGTCGGGTACGTCGCCCGGCTGGCGGTCGCGGCCGAGCAACGGCTGGCCGTGGCGGTCCGGCTGGCCGCCGCGACCCGGGAGCGGGAGCGGCTGGCCCGCGGCATCCACGACGGCGTCCTGCAGGTGCTCGCGCTGGTACGCAGGCGCGGCGCCGAGCTCGGCGGCCCGGCCGGGGAGCTGGCCGCGCTGGCCGGGGAGCAGGAGGTCGCGCTGCGGACGCTGGTGACCGCGCCGGCCCCGGTCCCGGCGGGCGCGCCGGTGGACCTGCGGACGCTGCTGGCGCCGTACCGGACCGGGCTGGTGACGGTGTCCGGGCCGGCCGACCCGGTCGCCCTGCCGGCGCCGGTCGCGACCGAGCTCGCGGCCGCGGTCGGGGCCGCGCTGGACAACGTCGAGCGGCACGCCGGCGGCCGGGCCTGGGTGCTGGTCGAGGATCTCGGCGACGAGGTCGCCGTGAGCGTGCGGGACGAGGGGCCCGGCATCCCGGCCGGGCGGCTGGCCGCGGCGGCCGTGGCCGGGCGGCTCGGCGTCGAGTCCTCGATGCGGGGCAGAATGCGCGACCTCGGCGGCACCCTGTCGGTCCGTACGGATCCGGCCGAGGGCACCGAGGTCGAGTTCCGGGTACCGCGGGGAGGGCGCTGATGGTCCGGCTCATGGTCGTCGACGACCATCCGATCTGGCGCGAGGGCGTCGCCCGCGACCTGGCCGAGGCCGGGCACCAGGTGGTCGCGACCGCCGCCGACGGTCCGGCCGCGGTCCGCCGCGCCGCCGCCGTCCGGCCCGAGGTCGTGCTGATGGACCTGCAGCTGCCGCTCGGGTCCGGGGTGGAGGCGACCAGGGAGATCCTCGCTGCCGACCCGGCCGCGCGGGTGCTGGTGCTCTCGGCCAGCGGCGAGGACGCCGACGTGCTGGCCGCGGTGAAGGCCGGCGCGACCGGCTACCTGGTCAAGTCGGCCGGCCGGGACGAGCTGCTGGCCGCGGTGGAGAAGACCGCCCGCGGCGAGGCGGTGTTCTCGCCCGGGCTGGCCGGGCTGGTGCTGGGGGAGTTCCGGCGGCTCTCGGCCGGGCCGGCCGACGACGGCGTGCCCAAGCTGACCGAGCGGGAGGTCGAGGTGCTGCGGCTGGTGGCCAAGGGCCTGTCCGCCCGGCAGGTCGCCGGCCGGCTCGTGCTCTCGCACCGGACCGTGCAGAACCACGTCCAGAACACCCTGCGCAAGCTGCAGCTGCACAACCGGGTCGAGCTGACCCGGTACGCGATCGAGCAGGGGCTGGACGAGGACTGACACACCCGGGTGGGCGACTCACTCCCGCGCCGCCGGCAGGGGATCATGGTCGGATGACGAACCCGGCCCGGACCCGCGGCGGCCGCGCCGCCGGCTGGGTCCGGGACGCGGTCTGGGTCGCGGTGAACGGGCGGCGGGCGCTACGGCGGGACGACCCGCTCGCCGAAGGCGGCCTCGGGCGTGGGGTCGCGCTGCGGGGGCGGGTCTGGCCCGGCGGCACCGCCGAGGCGTACGACGGGGTGGTGCTGATCGGGCCCGACGGGACCATCGAGCGGATCGGGCCGCCGGCCCAGGTGTCGATCCCGGTCGGCGTCCGCGTCATCGGCGCGGCCCACAACTGGATCGGGCCGGGGATCGTCGACGCGCACGTGCACCTCGCGTTCGGTACGGCCGAGGAGGCGCTGCGGGGCGGGGTGGTCGGCGTCCGCGACCTCGGGGCGCCGCGCCGCGATGCGTTGCGGCGGCGGACCGGGCACCGCCGGCCGCCGCCGGGCGTGCCGTACGTGGGGGTGGCCGGGCCGATCCTCACCGCGACCGGCGGGTACCCGTCCCGGTCCTGGGGCGCGGACGGGTTCGCCTCGTTCCTGACCACGCCGGCGCAGGCCCGGCTGGCGGTGCGGGGGCTGGCCGGGGACGGGGTCGACCTGGTCAAGGTCGCGGTCGAGCGCGGTCCGGACGGGGCCTGGCCGGTGCCGTCCACGGCCGTGCTGCGGGCGGTCGTCGACGCCGCGCACGGGGCCGGGCTCAAGGTCGTCGCGCACGCTCTCACCGCGGAGGCGGTCGGCCGGGTCCTCGACGCCGGGGTGGACGAGCTCGCCCACACGCCGGTCGAGCCGCTGCCGGAGGCGCTCGTCGACCGGGTCGCGGCGGCGGGGATCCCGGTCGTGTCGACGCTGCAGACGTTCTTCTCCGACGGCGCGGGGCGGGCCGCGGCCGCGAACGCGGCCGCGCTGCACCGGGCCGGCGTCCCGCTCGTCTACGGGACCGACCTCGGCAACGCCGGCACCCGGACCGGGGTCGACCCGCGCGAGCTGGACCGGCTCGCCGACGCCGGGCTCGGCCGGGCCGGGGCGCTGCGGGCGGCGACGCTCGGTTCGGCCGGGGTGGCCGGGATGCGGCTGCGCACCGGCCTGCTGGAGCACGGCCGGGTCGCGGCGGCGGTGCTGCTGAACAGCGACCCGCTGGTCGAGCCGGGGGTGTGGCGGCGGCCGCGCGCGGTCGTGTGCGACGGGCGGCTCGTGGAACCGCCCGAAGGAGCGCCTGACACACTGGGTTCGTGAGCTGGCCACCGGAGACGACCCCGAGCACGCCCGGCCCGGGCCAGCCCCCCGACCCCGCCGCGGACGGCGCCCCCGAGCCCGGCTCCTACGATCCCGGCCCCTGGGGCCGGCCGGCCGAGGACGCCGGCCGGAACGGCACCCGCTACCCGGCGCCTGACGGGACCCCCGGTACGTACGCCGGGCCGGGGACGCCCGGCTCGTACGCGGGGCCGGCGACCCCCGGCTCGTACCCGGCACCGGCCGGGCCGTACGGGAACCTGAGCCAGGTCGGCGGGTATCCCGGCGACGTGCTCCCGCCCCAGAGGACGCAGCGCGGCCCGCGGGTCCGGCTCTGGCCGCCGACCCGCCCGGAGTGGGTCACCGCGCTGTCGGTGATCGTCGCGCTGGCCGCGGTCGGCGCGGCCGTCGCCCCGCTCTGGGTGCACCTCGCGCCCCGGCTCGCGTTCCAGGTCGACCGGCCCGGCCGGGCGCTGCCGGTGGTCCCGGAGGCGGAGGAGTACATCGCCGCCGACGGCCGGTTCGTGCTGATCACGCTGATCGCCGGCCTGGTCGCGGCGCTGGCCTGCTGGTTCGTCCGGCGCAGCCGGGGTCCCTGGACGCTGTTCGCGCTGGCCGCCGGCGGCCTGCTCGGCGCGGTCGTGACCTGGCGGCTGGGGCTGTGGCTCGGGACCGGCTACCAGCAGTCCGACCTGCTCGTGGTCGGCAAGGTCATCCACCAGCCGCTGACCCTGCGGGCCAAGGCCGGCCTTGTCGTCGAGCCGGTGGCCGCGGTGATCGTCTACCTGCTCGCGACCGGCTTCTCCGCCCGCAACGACCTCGGCCGCCAGGACGAGAGCCAGGACGAGGAGAGCAAGGAGCCGGTCAGCTCAGGCTCTGCGTGACCTGCAGCTCGGCGATCGGCACCGGCAGCGCCCGCAGCCGCCGGACCATCGTGGTCTCCCGCTTGAGCAGCCGCAGTTCCGCCTGCAGCCGGCCGCGCACGGTGTCGGTCTCCAGCAGCGACTGCTTGTCCTCCAGCGTGAGCGTCGCCCCCGCCGCGACCACGTAGGACAGCTCGCCCGGGTCGCTCGGCAGCTCCGGGGTCTCGGCCGGCAGCGCCCGCAGCCCGGCCGCGGCCACGACGTACTCCGAGAACAGCGCGCCGACCGAAGCGGCCAGCCCGGTCGCCTCCGCGGGCGGCTGCGGCGGCAGCCACTCGACCGAGCCGACCAGGTACGGCTGGGAGTCCCGGTCGACCTCCAGCAGCCGGAACCGGTCCGCGCCGACGGTGACGATGTCGTACCGGCCGTCGGGGTAGCGCGACACCCGGCGCAGCTCGGCGGCGCAGCCGACCCCGTGCAGCGCCTCGGCCGCGTCCGCGCCGACCTCCCAGCCCTGCCGGATCGCGACCACGCCGAACCGGCGCGGGACTCCCTCGGGCTGGTCGACCAGCGTGCGGACCAGCTCCCGGTAGCGCTCCTCGAACACGTGCAGCGGCAGCACCACGCCCGGGAACAGGACGGTGTGACCGAGGGGGAAGAGCGGAAGCACATCGGCCACCTGACCAGGCTAGAGGAGAGCCGGGGATACTGGGCGGGTGCTGACCCGCCTCGACCTCACCGACCGGCCTGCTGCCGGCGGACTGGCCGGTGTGCTCCCGCGCGCCGCGGTCGACGTCGAGGCCGCCACCCATCTCGTCCGGCCCACGGTCGAGGCCGTCCGGGAGCGCGGCGCGGCCGCCGTCCGGGAGGCGACGCTGCGCTTCGACGGCGTCGCGGCGACCGAGCTGCGGGTGCCGGCGAGCGCGCTGGCCGAGGCCGCGGCCACCCTCGACCCGGACGTCCGGGCCGCGCTGGACGAGGCGATCCGGCGGATCCGGCTCGTGCACCGGGCCCAGCGTCCGGCCGAGACCACCGTCGAGGTCGTCCCCGGCGGCACTGTCACCCGCCGGCACCTCCCGGTCGGCCGCGTCGGGCTGTACGTGCCCGGCGGCCTGGCCCCGCTCCCGTCCAGCGTGCTGATGAACGTGATCCCGGCCCAGGAGGCCGGGGTCGGCTCGATCGCGGTCACCTCGCCGCCGCGCAACGACCAGGGCGGCCTCCCGGACCGTACGATCCTCGCCGCCTGTGCCCTGCTCGGCGTCGAGGAGGTCTACGGGGTCGGCGGCGCCCAGGCGATCGCGATGCTCGCGTACGGGGTCGAGGGCGTGCCGCCGGTCGACATGATCACCGGGCCCGGCAACGTGTACGTGACCGCGGCCAAGCGGCTGCTGCGCGGCGTGGTCGGGATCGACTCCGAGGCCGGGCCGAGCGAGGTGATGGTGGTCGCGGACGCGACCGCGGACCCGGTGCTGGTCGCCGCGGACCTGCTCAGCCAGGCCGAGCACGGGCCGACCTCGGCCTCGGTGCTGGTCACCTGGGACGTGCGGCTGGCCGCCGCGGTCGAGGAGTCGCTGGCCGAGCAGGCCGCCGCGACCAAGCATGCCGACCGGGTCACCGAGGCGCTGACCGGCCCGCAGTCCGGCACCGTGCTGGTCCGGGACCTGACCCAGGCCCTCGAGGTCGCCGACGCGTACGGCGCCGAGCACCTGGAGATCCAGACCGCCGACGCGGCCGCGGTCGCCCGCCGGGTCCGCAACGCCGGCTGCGTCTTCGTGGGGGCGTACGCGCCGGTGTCGCTGGGCGACTACGCGGCCGGCTCCAACCACGTGCTCCCGACCGGCGGCAGCTGCCGGCACACCGCCGGCCTCTCGGTCGAGACGTTCCTGCGCGGCGTGAACTACGTCGAGTACGACGAGGCCGCACTGCGCGACATCGGCGGGCACGTCGTCGCCCTCGCGCAGGCCGAGGACCTGCCGGCGCACGCGAACGCCATCACGCAGCGGACCCAGCGGTGACCGGCCTGGACGAGCTGCCGCTGCGGGAGGACCTGCGCGGCCGCTCGCCGTACGGGGCGCCCCAGCTCGACGTCCCGGTCCGGCTCAACACCAACGAGAACAGCTCGCCGCTGCCGCCCGCGCTGCTGGACGACATCGCCCGGGCCGCGGCCGGCGTGGCCGGGAGCCTGAACCGCTACCCGGACCGGGACGCGGTCGACCTGCGCGCCGACCTCGCCGCGTACCTCGGGCACGGGTTGGCGCCGGCCCAGGTCTGGGCCGCCAACGGCTCCAACGAGATCCTGCAGCAGCTGCTGCAGACCTTCGGCGGGCCGGGCCGGACCGCGCTCGGCTTCACCCCGTCGTACTCGATGCACGAGATCATCACGACCGGGACCGGCACCCGCTGGCTCTCCGGGGAGCGCGCGGCCGACTTCACCGTGCCGGCCCGCAGCGCGGCCGGGCAGGTGGTCTCGCATCAGCCCGACGTCGTCTTCCTGACCAGCCCGAACAACCCGACCGGGACCGCGCTGCCGCTGGAGACGGTCGAGGCGGTGCTCGACGTGGCGCCGGGGATGGTCGTCGTCGACGAGGCGTACGCGGAGTTCGCCCGGCCCGGGGTGCCCTCCGCGCTGACCCTGCTGCCCGGGCACCCGCGGCTGGCGGTGACCCGGACGATGTCCAAGGCGTTCGGGATGGCGGGGCTGCGGCTGGGTTACCTGGCCGCGGACCCGGCCGTGGTCGAGGCGGTCCAGCTGGTGCGGCTGCCGTACCACCTCTCCGCGCTGACCCAGGCCGTCGCCCGGGTCGCGCTCGCGCACGCGCCGGCGCTGCTGGCCAGCGTCGAGGCGATCAAGGCGGAGCGGGACCGGATCGTCGCGGCGCTGCCGGCCGCCGGGCTGACCGCGGTGCCGAGCGACGCGAACTTCGTGTTGTTCGGCCGGTTCGCCGACGCGGCCGCGGCCTGGCAGGCGTTCCTGGACCGCGGCGTGCTGGTCCGCGACCCCGGCATCCCGGGCTGGCTGCGGGTCACCGCCGGCGTCGACTGGGAGGTCGACGGGTTCCTGTCCGCGGTACCCGAGGTCGCACGAGAGGTGGGGACGGCATGAGTCGCACGGGGCGGGTCGAGCGGGAGACGAAGGAGTCCTCGGTGCTGGTCGAGGTCGACCTCGACGGCACCGGTCACACCGACGTCGAGACCGGCGTGCCCTTCTACGACCACATGCTCTCCCAGCTCGGCAAGCACGGCGGCTTCGACCTCACGATCCGGACCAAGGGCGACCTCGAGGTCGACGCCCACCACACGGTCGAGGACACCGCGATCGCGCTCGGCGAGGCGTTCCGGCAGGCGCTGGGGGACAAGGCCGGGCTGCGCCGGTTCGGCGACGCGCTGGTGCCGCTGGACGAGGCGCTGGCCCAGGTCGCGGTCGACCTGTCCGGCCGGCCGTACCTGGTCCACGACGAGCCGTCCGGCATGCCGCCCACGATCGGCCCGCTGTACGCGACGACGCTGACCCGGCACGTCTTCGAGTCGTTCGTGCACTCGGCCCGGATCGCGCTGCACGTCCGGGTGCTCGGCGGGCGGGACGCGCACCACATCGTCGAGGCCCAGTTCAAGGCGGTGGCGCGGGCGCTGCGGGACGCCACCGCGTACGACCCCAAGGTCAGCGGGATCCCGTCCACCAAGGGCGTCCTGTGAGCCGCATCGTCGTCCTGGACCACGGGTCGGGGAACCTGCGGTCGGCGGAACGGGCGCTGGCCCGGGCCGGCGCGGAGGTCACGGTCAGCTCCGACCTGGCGCTGGCCGCCGCGGCCGACGGGCTGGTCGTGCCGGGCGTGGGGGCGTACGCGGCCTGCATGGCCGGGATCGACGCGCTCGGCGCCGGGCCGGTGGTCCGGGAGCGGGTTTCGGAGGGCCGGCCGGTGCTCGGCATCTGCGTGGGGATGCAGATCCTCTTCGACTCCGGGGACGAGCACGGCGTGGTGACCAAGGGCCTGGGAGTGCTGCCGGGCGAGGTGCGCCGGCTGGCCGCGCCGATCCTGCCGCACATGGGCTGGAACACCGTCACGCCCGCGGCCGGCTCGGCCCTGTTCGCCGGCCTGCCCGCGGACACCCGCTTCTACTTCATCCACTCGTACGCCGCGACCGCGACCGACGGCCTGGTGACCACGGCGACGCACGGCGAGGAGTTCGTGGCCGCGGTGGAGCGGGGGGCGCTGTGCGCGACCCAGTTCCACCCGGAGAAGTCCGGCGACGCCGGCGCGCGGTTGCTGGCGAACTGGTTGCGGACCCTTGAGTAAGGAACGGGCGAAGCGGCGCGCGGTCCGGGAGGCCGAGTCGGCCCGCCGGATCGCGGCGGCCGAGGCCCGCAGCGACCGGCAGATCGCCAGCAGCCGGCGCAAGGCCCGGCGGACCGCGGCGCTCCGGTCGGTGCGGCCGCGCGGCCGGCGCTGGAGCCGCCGGACCCGGGAGCAGCGGGCGATCACGGTCGTGCTGCTGCTCGCGATCGCCGTCGGCGCGTACGTGCTGCTGGACTCCTGGGGGGAACGGATCGCGGTCATCCTGGTCGCCCTCCTGGCCGCCCCCGCCATCCTGACGATGATCCTCGACCGGAGCACCCGGTGAGTGGGAGGTCGGACGCGGAGCGCCTGTCGGCGCGCCGCCCACGGTTCTCGGTAGGCGCGGAGGGAAGACGCCGGCAGAGGCGTCCGACCGGAGCGAACAGGGAGACACAGTGACGTTCACGCTGTTGCCGGCTGTCGATGTTGCGGATGGGACGGCGGTGCGGCTCGTGCATGGTGCGGCCGGGACCGAGACCCGGTACGGCGACCCGCGCGAGGCCGCGCTGGCCTGGCAGCGCGACGGCGCCGAGTGGGTGCACCTCGTCGACCTGGACGCGGCGTTCGGCCGGGGCACCAACGCGCCGCTGCTGGCCGAGGTGATCCGCACCCTGGACGTCGACGTCGAGCTGTCCGGCGGCATCCGCGACGACGAGTCGCTGACCGCCGCCCTGGCCACCGGCGCCCGCCGGGTCAACATCGGCACTGCCGCCCTGGAGCAGCCGGACTGGGTCGCCCGCGCCATCGGCCGGTACGGCGACCGCATCGCGGTCGGCCTGGACGTCCGCGGCGGGACGCTGGCCGCCCGCGGCTGGACCCGGGACGGCGGCGATCTCTGGGACGCGCTGGCCCGCCTGGACGACGCCGGCTGCGCCCGGTACGTGGTCACCGACATCCGCCGCGACGGCACCCTCACCGGACCGAACACCCAGCTGTACAAGGAGGTGTGCGCCCGCACCGACCGGCCGGTGGTCGCCAGCGGGGGCGTCTCGTCGCTGGCCGACCTGCGCGAGCTGGCCGCGCTGGAGCCGGTCGGCGTCGAGGGCGCGGTGGTCGGCAAGGCGCTCTACGCCGGCGCCTTCACCCTGCCCGAGGCCCTGGCGGCGGTGGCATGAGCGTTGCCGTCCGCGTGATCCCCTGCTTGGACGTGGATGCCGGGCGGGTGGTCAAGGGCGTCAACTTCACCGGCCTGCGGGACGCCGGCGACCCGGTCGAGATGGCCCGCGGCTACGACGCCGAGGGCGCGGACGAGCTCACCTTCCTCGACATCACCGCGTCCTCCTCCGGCCGGGAGACCACCTACGACGTGGTCCGGCGGACGGCCGAGCAGGTCTTCATCCCGCTCACGGTCGGCGGCGGGATCCGTACGGTCGCCGACATCGACGCGTTGCTGCGGGCCGGGGCGGACAAGGTCGGGGTGAACACCGCCGCGGTCGCCCGGCCCGAGTTCCTGCGTGAGGCGGCGCACCGCTTCGGCTCGCAGTGCATCGTGCTGTCGGTCGATGCACGCCGGACGCCCGGCACCGCGAGCGGCTTCGAGGTGACCACCCACGGCGGGCGTCGCGGCACCGGCATCGACGCGGTCGACTGGGCCCAGCGGGCGCAGGAGCTCGGCGCGGGGGAGATCCTGCTCAACTCGATGGACGCGGACGGGACCCGGGCCGGCTACGACCTGGAGATGATCCGCGCGGTCCGGGCCCGGGTCACGGTCCCGGTGATCGCCTCCGGCGGGGCCGGCGCGCTGGGCGACTTCGCGCCCGCGGTCGACGCCGGCGCCGACGCGGTCCTCGCGGCCAGCGTCTTCCACTTCGGTCAGCTCCGCATCAGCGAGGTCAAGACCACCCTCGCCACCGCCGGCCTGACCATCCGCGCCGCCTGAGGATCCAGGGCGGCGGTGCGGAGGCGGTGTAACGACCTGACCGCGCAACGACCTGACCGCGCAACGGACTGACCGCGCAACGGCCTGACCGTCGGTGGTCCGATCGCCGGACGCCCTGATCGCCGGACGCCCTGATCGCCGGACGCCCTGATCGCCGGACGGCCCGACCGCCCCCGGGGGGAGAGGGTCAGAAGCCGAAGGGGGTGGCGAGGACGCGGGAGACCGCGGCGTCGTCGCCGGCCAGGTCGACCCGCGCCGCCCGCTGCCGCCCGGACGTGAACAGCGCCAGCTCCACCGGATCCCCGGTCACGGTCACCATCAGCGGCCCCTTCTTCGCGACCACCGACGCGTCCGTGCCGGACCGGTGCAGCTGCACCCCGTCCGGGGCCTTGCGCAGCGTCGCCCGGGCGCCCAGCCGCACCGCCCGCCAGACCGAGTCGGCCAGCGAGGCCGGCACCGCCCGCGGCCCCCAGCCCGGCTGGGCCCGCCGGACGTCCTCGTGGTGGATGACGAACTCCAGCAGGTTCACCAGGTCCTTGGCCCCGGGCAACCCCATCGGCGACCACTTCGGCGCCCCGACCCGGACCCCGGCCACGATCTCCGGGTACGGCCGCTCGGCCTGGTCGACCATCGCCCGCTCCGCCAGCCCGGACAGCTTGGGCACGGCGATCCCGGCCCACGCCTTCGGCTCGCGGTCCCGGACGTAGAGGTGGGTGGCCAGGTCGCGGGTGTTCCAGCCCTCGCAGAGGGTTGGCGCGTCCGGGCCGAGGGCATCCAGCAGGTCGCAGAGGGCGGCGCGCTCGGCGTCGGCGGTGCTCGTCACCCCCCGATCGTACGATCATTAGCGGAACTAACGATCCCGCCGTAGGGTGGGAAAGGTTGCGCCGCGAAAGGAGAATGCGTGTCCCGGGGGTCCACTGATGTTCTTGTCCGCGGCCTTCGAGTACTCGGGACCGGTATCCGGGAGCAGCGGCGGGTCTTCACCCTCGCGGTGATCGGCAGCACCCTCTACGCGGCGATGACCGTCGCCAGCGCGTTCGTGATGGGCCGGATCACCTCCCGGGTGATCGTGCCGGCCTTCGAGAGCGGCGCGACCACCCGCGGCGCGCTCGCCGGCGCCGCCACCCTGATCCTGTCCGTGGCGCTGCTCAAGGTCGTCGGCATCATCGGGCGCCGGGTCGCGGCCGGGATCGTGCAGTACCGGCTGCAGGCCTCGTACCGCCGCCGGGTCGTCCGGCAGTACCTCACGCTCCCGTTGTCCTGGCACCAGCAGCACCCGACCGGCACCTTGCTGTCCAACGCGAACGCGGACGTCGAGGCCAGCTGGTACACGATGGCGCCGCTGCCGTTCGCCATCGGGACGCTGGTGATGCTCGTCATCAGCGCGGTCGCGCTGCTCCTCACCGACCCGGTGCTCGCGGTCGTCGGGTTCGTCGTGTTCCCGGTGATCTTCAGCGTGAACTTCTCGTACTCGCGCCGGATGGCGCCGCGGATGACCCGGGCCCAGCAGCTGCGGGCCGAGGTCTCCGAGATCGCGCACGAGAGCTTCGACGGCGCGCTGGTGGTCAAGACCCTGGGCCGGGAGGACTCCGAGACCGCGCGGTTCCAGCAGCGCTCGGAGGAGCTGCGGGACGCGATGATCCGGGTCGGCCGGCTGCGCGGCCTGTTCGACCCGATCATGGAGGCGCTGCCGACCTTCGGCACGCTCGCCGTGCTGTTCGTCGGCGGCATCCGGCTGCGCTCCGGCGCCACCAGCGTCGGCGACCTGGTCAGCGTGGCCTACCTGTTCAGCATCCTGGCCACCCCGATCCGGGCGATCGGCTGGGTGCTGGGCGACCTGCCCCGCGTCGTCGTCGGCTGGGACCGGGTGCAGCGGGTGCTCACCGCCTCCGGCGGCCAGGAGTACGGCACCGTCCGGCCCGACCGCACCGGCCCGGCGACCCTCGACGTCAGCGGCGCCGGCTTCGCGTACGCGCCCCCGGTCGACCCGGAGGGCGACCTGTCCGGGGCATACGCGGCCGAGGACGCCCGGGCGCCGATCCCGGTCCTGCGGGACGTCACCTTCGACGTGCCGGCCGGCCGGACAATCGCGCTGGTCGGCCCGACCGGCAGCGGCAAGTCCACGCTGGTCTCGCTGCTGGTCCGGCTGGTCGACCCGGACAGCGGCGCCGTCCTGCTCGACCGCGACGACCTGCGCGACCTGGCCCGGGGCGGGGTGGCCGAGCAGGCCGCGCTGGTCAGCCAGGCCACGTTCCTGTTCGACGACACCGTGCGCGGGAACGTCACGCTCGGCTCCGACCTCGACGACGACCGGGTCTGGGAGGCGCTGTCGCTGGCCCAGGCCGAGAACTTCGTCGACGCGCTGCCCTCGGGGCTGGACACCCGCATCGGCGAGCGCGGCACGACGCTGTCCGGCGGGCAGCGGCAGCGGCTCGCGCTGGCCCGGGCGCTGGTCCGCCGGCCCCGGCTGCTGGTGCTCGACGACGCCACCTCCAGCGTCGACCCGGCGGTGGAGGCGGCGATCCTCAAGGGGCTGCGCTCGGCCGACCTCGGCGCGACCGTGGTCGTGGTCGCCTACCGGCGGGCCACGATCGCGCTGGCCGACGAGGTGGTCTGGATCGAGCACGGCCGGGTCGAGGCCCGCGGTACCCACGAGGAGCTGGTCGGCTCCACCCCCGGGTACGCGGCGCTGGTCAACGCCTACGACGACGAGGCCGAACGACGGGCCGGGCTGGTCGCGCAGGAAGGCGGCCTGAGCCGATGACCCGGATGTCGATGAACCGGCCGCTGGAGACCGAGGACATCCTCACCCTGGCCGGGGCCGGCCGCCGCGACGGCGCCGTCGCGACCCTGCGACGCGGGCTGCGGCTGGTGCCGGAGCTGCGCCGGGGGCTGGTCGGCACGCTGCTGTTCGCGCTCGTCGCCACGGCCGGGCGGATCGTGGTCCCGCTGGCCGTGCAGCAGACCCTGGACCGCGGGCTGCTCGCCGACGGCGGGCCGGATCTCGGCCGGGTCGGCTGGATCGTGGCCGGCTGCGCGGTCGCGGTGCTGATCACGGCGCTGGCGGCGTACCGGCTGAACTACCGGCTGTTCCGGACCACCGAGACGGCGCTGGCGGCGCTGCGGGTGCGCGCCTTCCGCCGGGTGCACGACCTGTCGATGCTGCACCAGCAGGCGGCCCGGCGCGGCTCGCTGGTGTCCCGGGTGACCAGCGACGTCGACCAGATGTCGGTGTTCATGCAGTGGGGCGGGATCCTGGTCGTCACCTCGACCGGCCAGCTGCTGCTGGCGACCGTGCTGATGGCGGTGTACTCCTGGCAGCTCACCCTGCTCGTGTACGCCTGCTTCGTGCCGCTGGCGGTGGTCCTGCCGAAGCTGCAGAAGCGGCTCGCGGCCGCGTACGGAACGGTGCGGGAGCGGATCGGCGACCTGCTCGGCGCGGTGTCCGAGTCCGTCGTCGGGGCCCAGACCGTCCGGGCGTACGCGGTGGAGGACCGGACCGCGGACCGCATCGACGGCGCGATCGACCGGCACTACCGCTCGGCCGTACGGGCCCAGAAGACCACGGTCATGGTCTTCACCACCGGTGAGCTCGTCGCCGCCCTGGCCAACGCGGCCGTGGTCGTGGTCGGCGTGCTGCTCGGGGTCGGCGGGCACGGGCTGACCGCGGGCAAGCTGGTCGCGTTCCTGTTCCTGGTCACGCTGTTCATCGCGCCGGTGCAGGTCGCCTCCGAGGCCCTGTCCGAGGCGCAGAACGCGCTGGCGTCCTTCCGCCGCGTCCTCGACGTCGTCGACGCCGAGCCGGACGTGGCCGACCCCGCACCCGGGACGCCGCTGCCGCCGGGGCCGCTCGGCGTCCGGTTCGACTCGGTGATGTTCCGCTACCCGCAGGCCAACCGGGCCGCGCTGGTCGACGTCGACCTGGAGATCCGGCCGCGGTCCCGGGTCGCGGTGGTCGGCGAGACCGGCTCGGGCAAGACCACGTTCGCCAAGCTGCTGACCCGGCTGATGGACCCGACCAGCGGCTCCGTCCTGGTCGGCGGCGTGCCGATGACCGAGGTGCCGTTCGGCTCGCTGCGCTCGCGGGTCGTGATGGTCCCGCAGGACGGCTTCCTGTTCGACGAGTCGGTCGCCGACAACGTCCGGTACGGCCGGCCGGCCGCGACCGACGAGGAGATCACCGCCGCGTTCGGCGCGCTCGGGCTGGGCGACTGGCTGGCCGGGCTGCCGGACCAGGTCCGGACCGCGGTCGGGCAGCGCGGCGAGGCGCTGTCGGTGGGGGAGCGGCAGCTGGTCGCGATCGCCCGCGCGTACGTGGCCGACCCGGACGTGCTGGTGCTGGACGAGGCCACCTCCGCGGTCGACCCGGCCACCGAGGTTCGGTTGAGCCGGGCCCTGGACTCGCTCACCCGGGGCCGGACCACGCTGGTCATCGCGCACCGGCTGGCCACCGCGGAGGCGGCCGACGAGGTGCTCGTGGTGGACGCCGGCCGGGTGGTCCAGCGTGGGCCGCATGCCGATCTCGTCGGGCAGGACGGCCCCTACGCACGCCTGTACGAGTCCTGGATCGTCCAGCGCCGCGCAGGCTGAGCGAGGTCGGGACACAGCGCCCGTTCGAGTGATCGAAGTCCCCCGTTCGATCACTGGCCGTAGCTGTTGATCGCCTTTATGGTGCGTGAGTAGGTACCGCTCTGCGCCCGGTCGATGCAGCCCGTCGTCGTCCCCGGGCCCCTGGTCAGGAGGACCCGTGGTCGCCGCCGTCGCCTCGGCGCCGCCCCGCCGCTGCCCGGTCTGCGGGTCGGCGGTGCCCGAGCTGCTCTCACCCTCCGGTCGCCGCCGCCGCGGGCGGCCGCGGGTGTTCTGCTCCGAGCGCTGCCGGCTCGGCGACCGGCACGGGATCCCGGACCCGCGCCGCCGCCGGGCCCAGGTCGCCGCGTTCGCCGAGGCCGTCCGGGGCGGGATCGCCGCCTCCGGGCTGCCGCTGCGGGACCTGGCCGCCCGGCTGGGGGCGGCGTACCCGAGCCTGGCCTCGAGCGTGGCCACGCTGAGCGCCTGGCAGACCGGCGGCAGCGCGCCGCCGCACACGCCGCACGGCCGGGACCGGGTGCTCGCGCTGGAGCGCTGCCTCGGCCTGCCCGCCGGCGACCTCGCGCTGCTGCTGCCCGGTGGTCCGGTGGTGCCGGCGCCGCGTCCGCCCACCGAGTCCGCCGGTGGCCCGGCCGCCCGGCGGGCCCGCCTCGCCCACCTGCTCACCACGCTGGAGGGACCGCAGCAGGTGCTTCCGGTCGCGGTGACCAAGCAGGTCCGGCTCGGTCCCGGGCCGCGGCCGGTCTCGGCCCTGATCACCCTGGTGCTGCGGGCGGCCCATGACGGCGTCGACCGGTTCTGGTACGTCGACGGCGCCGACCCGGCCCAGCGCCCGGTCATCCGGGCCACCGCCGGCTGCCGGGCCGTCCGGCGGGTGCCCGAGCCCGGGCTGCGCGGGACCGGCCTGATCGCGGCCGAGCTGGTGCTGGACCGGACGCTGGCCCGCGGCGAACGGCACGAGCTGTCCTTCCAGGTCCGGTACGAGCCCGGCCCGCCGGCCCGGCCGGTCGAGCCGGCCTACCGGCACCTGGTCGAGCAGCCGGCCGAGCGGCTGGACCTGAGCGTGGTCTTCGACCCGCGGGCAATGCCGGCCGAGCTGCTGGCCTGCCGGTGGCGGCCGCGGGACGGGACCGAGATCACCCGCGCCGCAGTCACCGGGCCGGGCGGGCAGGCGTACCGGCTGGTGGTCGAGGATCCCGGTCCCGGTGGGTACGGCTGGCGCTGGGCCCCGGCGCCGGTGCGGCTGCGAGCGCCCCGGCCCGGCGCCAGCGCCGCCTGACGCGGCTGCGGCGTCCCGGCGCCGGCGCCTGACCGGCACCCGACGGCGTTCCGCGTCACTGCCCCGGCACCCGCCGGGGTCTTGCGTCGTTGCTCAGGGGGTGGAAGCCATCCGCACAGCGGACGCACAGGGTTTGCCCAGCCCCGGCACAGCGGCTGCGGGCACGCTCGGGACGCGACGGGCGAGGGGACTGGGTGACAGCATGGGCACGATGGGCGGGACTGTGAACGGCACGCGCCGGCGGGTACTGGTGGTCGACGACGAGGAGAACGTCGCCCACCTGGTGTCCTCCGCGCTGCGTTTCGACGGCTTCGAGACCCTCACCGCGGACTCCGGCTCGCGGGCGCTGGCCGCGGTGGCCGAGCACGAGCCGGACCTCGTCGTGCTGGACGTGATGCTCGGCGACCTGGACGGTGTCGAGGTGCTGCGCCGGCTGCGGTCCGGCGGCTCCGACGTGCCGGTCGTCTTCCTCACCGCCCGCGACGCCGGCGAACACCGGGTCGAGGGGCTGCGGGCCGGCGCCGACGACTACGTGGTCAAGCCGTTCTCGGTGGAGGAGCTGCTGGCCCGGGTGCACGCCGTGCTGCGCCGCACCGCCCCGCCCGAGAAGCCGCCGGCGTCGCTGCTCACGGTGGCCGACCTGGAGCTGGACGAGGACAGCCACGAGGTCCGCCGGGCCGGCGAGGAGGTCCAGCTCACCCCGACCGAGTTCGAGCTGCTGCGCTACCTCATGCGCAACGAGCGCGTCGTGCTCTCGAAGTCGCAGATCCTCGAGCGGGTCTGGAAGTACGACTTCCAGGGCCGCTCCAACATCGTCGAGCTGTATGTGGGCTACCTGCGCAAGAAGGTCGACTCGGTCGAGCCGCACCTGATCCACACCATCCGCGGCGTCGGCTACGTGCTGCGCGCGCCCAGGTAGATGAACCGGTACGCCCTCCGCACCAGGATCGTCGCGCTCGCGGTCCTGCTCGTCGCCTTCGCGGTGACGGCAGTGGGCGCAGCGACGTACGTCTCGCTGCACCGCTACGCGATCACCCGTCTCGACCAGCAGGTCCAGAGCGTCGGCCAGAACGCGAGCCGGGCGATCTGCGCGCCGCCCAACGGGGCCGGTCAGCAGACCGCGGACCGCACCGTCTACGCCGCCTTCATCTACGGGCCGGACGCGCAGGTCGTCTCCGTCAGCTGCGGCGACGGCTACCGGCTGGCGAAGTCGCTCGCCGTGTCCGGGACGGACGCCAAGCGGTTCGCCGGCGTCAAGGCCGCGAGCGATCCCATCAGCCTGCGCACGACCGACGGCCGTGAGTACCGCGTCATCGCGTACCCGTCCACCGGGCTGCTGCCGGACGGCTCGACGACCGCGGGCACGGCCGTCCTCGGACTGTCGACGAGCGACATCAGCGACACGCTCGGCCGGCTGGTGTTCCTCGAGGTGATCATCGGCGCGATCGCGGTGCTGGCGACGGCGGTGCTCGGGACGATCGGCGTCCGGCTGGAGATGCGGCCGCTGGCCCGGGTCACCCGGACCGCGCGCACCGTCGCCGCGGAGCTGGGTCCGGACGGCCGCGGGCTGGAGAACCGCGTCCCGGCCGGCGATCCGCGGACGGAAGTCGGGCAGCTGGCCGAGGCGGTGAACACCATGCTGGGCGCCGTCGAGCAGGAGTACACGGCCCGGTACGAGTCCGAGCAGCGGATGCGCCGCTTCCTCGCCGACGCCTCGCACGAGCTGCGGACCCCGCTCACCTCCTTGCGCGGGTACGCCGAGCTGGTCCGGATGCGCGGCGGCCTGGACGAGGACGCGTCGGACTCGCTGCGCCGGATCGAGACCGAGGGCAAGCGGATGGGCCGGCTCGTCGACGACCTGCTCACGCTGGCCCGGTCCGACCGGGGCACCGTGGTCGAACGGGTCGAGGTCGACGCGGCCGAGGTGGTGGACGACGCGGTCGCCGGGATCCGGGCCGCGTACCCGCAGCGGCTGGTCGAGATGACCGCCCGCGAGCCGCTACCGGTGCTCGGCGACCGCAACCAGCTGCAGCAGGTGATCACCAACATCCTGTCGAACGCGGCCGTGCACGCGACCGCGCCGGTCCCGATCCGGGTCACCGCCCAGCGGGAGGGCCCAGGGGTCGTGATCCGGGTCGCCGACGGCGGGCCCGGCCTGCCGCCGGAGCAGGCGGCGCAGGTGTTCGACCGGTTCTGGCGGGCGGACTCGGCGCGGACCCGGGTCCGCGGCGGCAGCGGCCTCGGCCTGTCGATCGTGCAGGCGCTGGTGGTCGATCACGGCGGCGAGGTCCGGTTCGAGTCCGACGTGGCGAGCGGGACGACGGTGACGGTGTTCCTGCCGGCGGCGCAGGTTCCGGCGCCGTCGGACGAGGCCGCGTTCGCGCGGCCGGTGCCCACGTCGTCCTAGGGCTGGTCCGCAATGCCCTGAGTCGGTGGTCCCGGTTCGGGTCGCCGGTATCTATCGTCTTCGGTATGACCGCGATCCTGGAACCGCAGACGGCGCCGACCGCTCCCACGGCTCAGCCGGTGGTCGCGCCGCCCCCGATCGAGACGCCGGAGATCACGATCGTCCTCGCGCCGGTGCCAGTGGCGGAGCCGGTCGCCCGGCCGGTCGCCGAGCCGGTCGTCGAGCCGGTCGTCGAGCCGGTCGTCGAGAAGGTGCGGCCGCGGCGGGTGCTGTCCGCGGCCGGCGTCCGGGTCGTCTGCGTAGCGCTGATCGTGCTGTTCTCGGTCAGCGTGGCCGTGCAGCCGCCGGCCGACGGCCCGCAGCCGGTCGCGCCCTGGTGGGCCACCGCGCTGAACGTCGTGATCCAGCTCGGCCTGGTCGCCGTGCTGGCCGGCGTGCTCACCGGGCGGCGCTGGGCCGTCCGGGCCGGCCTCGCCACCGGCGTCAGCCTGCTCGCACTGAGCATCAGCTGCCCGATCGACGGCCACCACGTCATCGCGGCCTGGTGGTTCGTGCAGATGGCGATGGGGATCGCGATGACGGCGCTGCCGGCCGCCGTGCTGCGCCGGACTCAGACGAAGGCCGGGTAGCGCACCCCGGTCTTCTCCTCCGACACCGCCCACAGCCGCTCGGCGTCGGCACGGTCCCGGGCCCGCTTGCTGACCGGGACCTGGATCGGCGCGCCGTGCAGCTGCTGGAAGCCGCTGGGCCCGAAGACCTCGCCGCCGCGGGCGGCCGGGTCGGTCGCGGCCCGCAGCGTCGGCAGCGCGCCCTGGGTGTCGGGCTGGCCGATGAGCTTGGTCATCAGCATCGCGCCGTACTCGCTGATCTTGCTGCCGGCCAGCTTCGGACCGGCCGTCTGCAGGTTGGTCGCGGTGTAGCCGGGGTGCGCGGCGACCGAGCGCAGGTCGACCCCGGCGTCGTCGGCCCGCCGCTGCAGCTCGAACGTGAAGAGCAGGTTCGCCAGCTTCGACCGCGCGTACGCCGGCCACTTGCGGTAGCGCCCCTGCGCGTCGAGGTCGTCGAAGCTCATCCGGCCCAGCGTGTGCAGGGTGCTGGTCACCGTGACCACCCGGGCGCCGGGCCGGGCCAGCAGCCGGGGGAGCAGCAGGCCGGTCAGCGCGAAGTGGCCGAGGTGGTTGGTGCCGAACTGGCTCTCGAACCCGTCCGCGGTCCGCCGCAGCGGCGGCGCCATCACCCCCGCGTTGTTCACCAGCAGGTCCAGCCCGTCCGGGTGGTAGGTCTCGGCGAACGTCCGGACCGAGGCCAGGTCGGCCAGGTCCAGCTTGGCCAGCGTCACCTCGGCGGCGGGGACGTCGGCCAGCAGCCGGCGCAGGGCGTCGGCGCCGCGTCCGGGGTCGCGGGCGGCCAGCGTCACGGCGGCGCCGTGCCGGGCCAGCTCCACCGCGGCCCGGAAGCCGATCCCCGAGTTGGCGCCGGTCACGACGGCCGTACGGCCGGTCAGGTCCGGGATGTCAGCAGCGGTCCAGGGCATCCCTCCATCCTGCTCCACGCCGCTCGGGGCGGCGCGGCAGAATGGCCGCATGTCCGCAGCCCCCCGCCCGTCCGACCTCGACCCGACGATCGCCGCCCGGCTCAAGCGCGACGACCACGGCCTGTTCCCGGCCGTGGCCCAGCAGTGGGACACCGGCGAGGTGCTCATGGTCGGGTGGATGGACGACGAGGCGCTGCACCGGACGCTGAGCACCGGCCGCTGCACGTACTGGTCGCGCAGCCGCCGGGAGTACTGGGTGAAGGGCGAGACGTCCGGCCACCTGCAGTGGGTCCGCTCGGTCGCGCTCGACTGCGACGGGGACACCGTGCTGGTGAAGGTCGACCAGGTCGGCGCCGCCTGCCACACCGGCGACCGCACCTGCTTCGACGCCGACGTGCTGCCCGCGGTCGTCCTCGACCCGCCGGCGATCTCCGGCCGGACCGCTCCGGCTCCGGCTCCGGCTGGCGCGGCGGCTGCGGGCGGCGACCCGGCCGGCCCGGCTCCGGCCGCGGGCACGGCGCCGACGGTGGCGTCGTGACGACCGGGCAGGCCGTCCCGGACCGGGCCGGGTTCGCCCGGCTGGCCCGCGGATCCCGGCTGGTCCCGGTGACGCGGCGGCTGCTGGCCGACGGCGAGACGCCGGTCGGCGTGTACCGCAAGCTGGCCGGCGGCCGGCCCGGCACGTTCCTGCTGGAGTCGGCCGAGCACGGGCGGTCCTGGTCGCGCTGGTCGTTCGTAGGGGTCCGGTCGTCGGCCACGCTGTCCGAGCAGGCCGGCCGGGCGGTCTGGACCGGCACGCCGCCGCCGGGGGCGCCGACCGACGGCGACCCGCTGGCGGTGCTGGCCGCGACCTGGCGGGCGCTGCTCGGGCCGGCGCCGGCGGCCGAGCTGCCCGATCTGCCGCCGCTGACCGGCGGGCTGGTCGGCTACCTCGGCTACGACGTGGTGCGCCGGCTGGAGCGGCTGCCGGCGTACGCGACCGACGACCTAGGACTGCCCGAGCTGACCATGCTCGTGGCGACCGACGTCGCGGTCGTGGACCACCACGAGGCGAGCGTGCTGCTGGTGGCCAACGCGCTGGTGCCGGAGGGCGCGTCCGCGGGCGAGCTGGACGCGCTCTACGACGACGCGGTGACCCGGCTCGACGCGATGACCCGGGACCTGGCCACGGCGGCGCCGCCGAGCGTCGCGGTGACCCGGCCGGTGCCGCCGGCCGAGCACGTGTCCCGCACGCCGGCCGGGCAGTACCA
>DASYKU010000125.1 GCA_035995165.1 Mycobacteriales bacterium | reverse complement strand
GTCGTCGTGGCGCCGCTGCTCCCGGACGACAGCGAGGTCGATATCGACGAGAGCGACCTCCGCATCGACACCTATCGCGCGAGCGGCGCCGGCGGCCAGCACGTCAACAAGACCGACAGCGCCGTTCGCCTCACGCACCTGCCGACCGGGATCGTCGTGCAGTGCCAGAACGAGCGCTCACAGACCTCGAACAAGGCCACGGCGATGCGGATTCTCAAGTCGCGGCTCGCCGAGCTCCAGGAAGAGCATCGCGAGGAGGAAATCGCACGAGAGCGCGGCGCGACGCAGGACATCGGCTTCGGAAGTCAAATCCGCAGCTACGTGCTGCATCCGTACCAGATGGTCAAGGACCTGCGTACCGAGGTCGAGACCGGCAACACCACGGCGGTCCTGGACGGCGACATCGACGACTTCGTCGAGGCCGAGATCCGCTGGAAGCAGCAGGGCGACCAGTAGAAACCGGGTCACCGGTCCCGTAAGGACCCTGGGATTTTAGTCCCACACCGTACGCGTGGGTAGACTCCGCTCCCGTGATCCGCCTGGACCGAGTAACGAAGCTCTACCCGTCGAGCGCCAGACCCGCTCTCGACGACGTCAGCCTCAATGTGGACAAGGGCGAGTTCGTCTTCCTGATCGGCCCGTCCGGCTCCGGCAAGTCGACGTTCCTGAGACTCCTGCTCAAGGAGGAGAACCCGACCCGCGGCCGGGTGCAGGTCGCCGGCAAGGACCTGGGGCGGCTGTCCAGATGGAAGGTCCCGGCGCTGCGCCGCACGATCGGCTGCGTCTTCCAGGACTTCCGGCTGCTGGAGAAGAAGTCGGTGGCCGACAACGTCGGCTTCGCCCTCGAGGTCATCGGCAAGCCCGCGCACACCATCCGCAAGGTGGTGCCGGAGGTGCTGGAGCTGGTCGGCCTCGACGGCAAGGCCCACCGGCTGCCCGGCGAGCTGTCCGGCGGTGAGCAGCAGCGGGTGGCGATCGCCCGCGCGTTCGTGAACCGGCCGCTGGTGCTGCTGGCCGACGAGCCGACCGGAAACCTCGACCCCGACACCAGCCAGGACATCATGCTGCTGCTCGAGCGCATCAACCGGACCGGGACCACGGTCCTCATGGCCACCCACGACAACAACATCGTGGACTCGATGCGCCGGCGGGTGATCGAGCTGGACCTGGGCCGGCTGGTCCGCGACCAGGCCCGGGGCGTCTACGGGGTGGGTCGCTGACATGCGCCTGAACTTCGTCTTCACCGAGGTGGCCACCGGCCTCCGGCGGAACCTGACCATGACGATCGCGATGATCATGACGACCGCGATCTCGCTCGCGTTCTTCGGCGCCGGCCTGCTGGTCGCCAACCAGATCGGCGACATGAAGTCGCTCTACCTCGACAAGCTCGAGGTCTCGGTCTACCTGCAGGACACCGCGACCGCGGCCCAGCGCGAGTCGATCACCAGCCAGCTGGACTCCTCGCCGGAGATCGCCAGCTACCAGTACCTGGACAAGGCCGCGGCGTTCGCCCGCTTCAAGAAGCTGTTCAAGGGCAACCCGCAGCTGCTGGATCAGGCGACCCAGGAAGACCTGCCGGCGACGTACCTGGTCAAGATGAAGGACCCGGAGCGCTACACGGTCCTGGCCCAGCAGTTCCCGAACGGCAAGAACGGGGTCGACCAGGTCCAGGGGCAGAGCCAGGTCCTGGACCGGATCTTCTCGCTGTTCAACGGCGTCCGGAACGCGGCCATCGCGCTGGCGTTGCTGCAGGCCCTGGCCGCGTTGTTGCTGATCTCCAACACGATCCAGGTGGCGGCGTTCAACAGACGGGTGGAGACCGGCATCATGCGGCTGGTCGGCGCCTCCCGCTGGTACACGCAGCTGCCGTTCGTGCTGGAGGCGGCGCTCGCGGGCCTGGCCGGTGCGGTGCTGGCGCTCGGCGGCCTGGTCGCGGCGAAGTTCCTGTTCGTCGACAAGACCCTGGCCGAACCCATCCGGTCCGGCATCGTGCCACCGATCGACCTCGGCACCATCCTGGCCATCAGCCCGTACGTGGCCGGCGTCGGCGTGGTCCTCGCCAGCGTGGCCGCGTATGTCACGTTGCGCCTGTACGTACGGTTGTAGGTATGGCACAGCAGTCCTCCAACCGGGAGCCCGGCGACCGCAAGGTCATCGCCTCCAACCGCAAGGCCCGCCACGACTACTCCGTCGTGGACACGTTCGAGGCCGGCGTGGTGCTGATGGGCACCGAGGTGAAGGCCTTGCGGCAGGGCCGGGCCTCGCTGGTGGACGGCTTCGCCACCATCGACGACGGCGAGGTCTGGCTGCAGGGCGTCCACATCGCGGAGTACGCGCAGGGCACCTGGACCAATCACGCCCCGCGCCGCAAGCGCAAGCTGCTGCTGCACAAGGCCGAGATCGAGCGGCTGGAGATGCGGACGAAGGAGAGCGGGCTGACCCTGGTCCCGCTCCAGCTCTACTTCTCCGGCAGCCACGTCAAGGTCGAGCTCGCGCTGGCCAAGGGCAAGCGGTCCTACGACAAGCGGCAGGATCTGGCCACCCGGGACGCGAACCGGGAGATCGCCCGGGAGATGGGCCGCCGGATCAAGGGCCGGGTCTGAGCAGGTTGTGCGGAGCGTCCCCGGCGGCCACGATTCGCGCATGACCGGTGGGGGCGGGGTCGACGCGGGACCGGTGGCACAGCATCGGCTGGAGCACCTCGTCCGCTCCAGCCCCGCGGTCGTCTACTGCCTGGAGCCCGCGCCGCCGTACCGGCTGACGTTCGTGAGCGGGAACGTCGCCCGGCTCCTCGGTTGCAGCGCGGCGCAGCTGCTGGCCGACCCGGCGCCGCTGGGCGGCCGGCTGCACCCCGAGGACGTCGAGCGGTTCACGGCGGCGCTGGCGGACCTGCCGGTCACCGGCCAGGCGGTCACCGAGCACCGGCTGCGCGCTCCGGACGGCGGCTGGAGCTGGGTCCGGGACGAGCAGGTCCTCGCCCGGGACGACGCCGGGCGGCCGGTGGAGATCGTCGGTTGGCTGCTGGACGTCACCGGCCGCCGCCGTACGGAGGAGCGGGCCGAGCGGCTCCAGCAGCTCACCGAGCAGCTGGCCGCGGCGCTGAGCCCGGAGCAGGTCGCCGGCAGCGCGCTGCTGCCGGCGCTGTCGGTGCTCGGGGCGCGGGGGCTGGCGCTGCTGCTGCGGGAGCCCGGCGCGGACCCGGCCATGCTCACGGTCGTCGGCGCCGCCGGCTACCCGGCCGAGATCGTCCAGCACTGGCGCCGGCTGCCGCTGGACGACGTCACCCCCGGCGGCGTCGCCGTGCTCACCGGGGCGCCGGTCTATCTCGGCTCGTGGGAGGAGGCGCACGCCCGCTTCCCGGCCATGTTCCAGGCGCCCGGCTCGTCCCGCCAGCGGGCCTGGGCGGCGCTGCCGCTGCGCTCGGGCGGGCAGGTGATCGGCGCGCTGGCGATCGGGTTCAGCACCGCCCGCGGCATCGCCCCGGACGAGCGCGGGTTCCTGGAGACGGTCGCCACGCAGTGCGCGCTGGCGGTGGAGCGGTCCCGGCTGTACGGCACGGCGGCCACCGAGCGCGAACGGCTGACCGCCGCCGGCGAGCGGCTCGGCCGGCTCCAGCAGGTGACGGCCGGCTTGGCCGAGGCGCTGACCGTGGAGCAGGTGGCCGCGGTGATGGTCCGCGGCGGCCTGTCGGTCGCCGGCTGCCGGTCGGCCTGGATCGGCGTACTGAACGACCCCGGGACCGAGCTGGTCGCGCTGGCCGCGTCGTTCCCGGTGGAGCCCGACGGGCCGGCCGCCCGGATCCCGCTCGACGCGGCCTCTCCCCGGGCCGAGGTGACGCGGACCGGCCAGCCGGTCTGGCTGCCTTCGACCGCGGACGCGCTGGCCCAGTACCCCGGGCTGAAGGCGATCGGCATCGCCGACGGTGCGCTCGGCGTCGTGCCGCTGGTCTCGCACGGCCGGCCGATCGGCGCGATGATGCTCAGCTTCGCCGTCGAAGGCGCCTTCGACGCCCACGAGCGCGCGTTGATCATCACGCTGGCCGAGCAGTGCGCGCAGGCGCTGGAACGGGCCCGGCTGCACGAGCGGGCGCACGACGTCGCGCTGGCGCTGCAGCAGAGCATGCTGCCCACCGCCCTGCCGGAGGTGCCGGGACTGGAGCTGACCGCCCGCTACCACCCGGCGATCGAGTCCCTCGAGGTCGGTGGCGACTGGTACGACGTGGTCGCGCTGCCCGGCGGCCGGGTCGGCCTGACCGTCGGCGACGTGGTCGGCCGCGGTCTCGGTGCCGCGACCACGATGGGCCAGCTGCGCAGCGCCCTGGCCGCGCTGGCGCTGTCCGAGGAGTCGCCGGCCCGGACCCTGGACGGCCTGGAGCGCTTCGCCCGCCAGGTCGAGGGCGCCCGCCTGGCCACGGTCGCGTACGGGGTGCTGGACCCGGTCGGCGGCTCCTTCCGGTACGCCTGCGCCGGCCACCCGCCGCCGCTGGTGATCGATCCGGACGGGACCGCGACGTACCTGGAGGACGGCCGGTCACCGCTGCTGTGCGCGCTGCCGCCCGGGGCGACCGGGCCGCGGGGCGAGGCGACGGTGCTGCTGGAGCCGGGCGCGCGGCTGCTGATGTACTCCGACGGGCTGGTGGAGCGCCGCCGGGAGCAGCTGGACGTCGGGCTGGCCCGGCTGGCCGAGCAGTCCGTCGCCGTCGGCGACGGGCCCGGGTGGTCCGACGAGCTGGTCCGGCGGATGCTCCTGGGCGCCGGCGACGACGACGTGGCGCTGCTCGGCGTGACGTACGCGCCGGTGCTCCGGATCCGGCGGGCGGCCCGGCCGGAGCTGCTGTCCGGCATGCGCCGGGAGCTGCGGGCCTGGCTGACCGCGGTCGGCGTCGAGGGGGAGACGGTCTCCGACGTGCTGCTGGCCTGCGGCGAGGCGGTCGCGAACGCGGTCGAGCACGGGTTCCACGACGGATCCGGGGCCGCGGGCGAACTGGTGCTGGAACTCCGGCTGGGCGCCGGGCGGGAGCTGACGATCCGGGTCACCGACACCGGGAACTGGCGGCAGGTGCCGGCTCCGGGCGACCGGGGCCGGGGGCTGCCGCTGATGAAGGCCGTGATGGACGAGGTCGAGGTCGAGTCCGGGAAGGGCGGGACCGTGGTGAGCATGCGACGGCGGTCGGCATGACGGGCGCGCCGGAGGAACTGGCCCGGGTCGCGGCCGAGCGGCACGGCGAGACCGTGCTGGCCCGGCTGTCCGGGGAGATCGACCTGTCCAACGCGGCCGCGGTCGAGGACCTGCTCACCCACGGGGTCGGCGGGGCGACCGCGGTGGCCGTCGACCTGTCCGGGCTGAGCTACCTGGACAGCGCCGGGCTCGCGCTGCTGTCCCGGCTCTCCGGTCGGCTGGCCGGGCGGTCCGGGCAGCTGCGGCTGGTCGTGCCGCCGGACGCGGTGGTCGGGCGGACGCTGTCGATCTCCGGGTTGCCGGCCGCGATCCCGGTGGACGAGACCGTCGAGGCGGCGCTGGCCGCGCTGGACCGCCGCTCGTGACGGCGACCGCCTCGGCGGACGCCGCGGTACCCGGCTTCTGGCGGGCGCTCGGGCTGCCCGGCCTGGTCGACGTGCACGTGCACTTCCTGCCGCCGCGGGTGCTGGCCGCGGTCTGGGCGTTCTTCGATCAGGCCGAGGAACACTACGGCCGGGCCTGGCCGATCCTCTACAAGGGCACCGACGACGAGCGGCTGGCGCGGCTGCGGGGCTTCGGGGTGCGCGCGTTCACCGGCCTGGCGTACCCGCACAAGCCCGGGATGGCCCGCTTCCTCAACGACTGGACGCTGGAGCTGGCCGGGCGCACGCCGGACCTGGTCCCCTCGGCCACCTTCTTCCCCGAGCCGGCCGCGGGCGCGTACGTCCGGGCCGCCCTCGAGGCCGGCGCCCGGGTCTTCAAGGCCCACCTCCAGGTCGGCGGGTACGACCCGAACGACCCGCTGCTCGACCCGGTCTGGGGTGCGCTGGCCGAGGCCGGCACGCCCGCGGTGGTGCACTGCGGCGACGGTCCCCGGCCGGGCCCGCACACCGGGGTCGAGCCGATGGAGCGGGTGCTGACCCGGCATCCCGGGCTGGTGCTGGTCGTGGCGCACGCCGGCATGCCGGACTACCTCGGGTTCGCCGCGCTGGCCGACCGGCACCCGCGGGTGCACCTGGACACCACGATGCTCGGCACCGCGTTCACCCGGGACATGGCGCCGGTGCCGGCGGAGCTGCCGGCCCGGCTGGCCGACCTGGGCGACCGGGTGGTGCTGGGGACCGACTTCCCGAACATCCCGTACCCGTACCTGACCCAGCTGGAGGCGCTGGCCGAACTGGGCCTGGGGGAGGACTGGCTGCGCCGTGTCTGCTGGTCCAACGGGGTGCACCTGCTCGGCCTGAACCCGGACGGAACCGTCAGCACCCCTGGCTAGTCTGCCTGGTATGCGCACTGTGCCCGTTCTGCTCGCGGCGGTCGCGCTCGCGGTCCTGCCCGCGCTGCCGGCGGCCGCGGACGACGGCGAGCGGATCACGACCTACGACGTGCAGCTCGCCGCGCAGCCGGACGGCTCGCTGCAGGTCCAGGAGTCGATCACGTACGTGTTCGGCGGCGAGCCGAAGCACGGCATCGAGCGCGAGATCGACACCCAGCAGCCGTACGACGGCAGCCACAACCGGCGCTACCCCGTCTCGGACGTGCAGGTCGGCTCGGAGGACGCGCCGGACCAGGTGCAGGTGCTCGGCGGCGGCTCGACGACCACGCTGCGCGTCGGCGACCCGGACCGGACGATCACCGGGGAGCATTCGTACCGGATCTCGTACACGGTGGCCGCGGCGACGACCCGGTTCGACGACCACGACGAGCTCTACTGGAACGCGGTCGGCCCGGACTGGCCGGTCCCGGTCGACGCGATCACCGTCCGGGTCACCGGCCCGCAGGTCACGAAGGCGACCTGCTTCGCCGGCCCGCCCGGCAGCTCCGCCGGCTGCCCGTCGGCACAGGCGAGCGGGACGAGCGCGAGCTACCGCGGCGGCCCGCTGCCGGCCGGCAACGTGTTCACCGTGGTCGCCGCGTTCCCGCGCGGGACCGTCGCCAACGCGCAGCCGATCCTGACCGGCCGGACGACCGTGGGCCGGTTCTTCGCCGGCAACCCGGTCGGCGTCCTGGTGCCGGCCCTGGTCTTCCTCGGCGGGCCGCTGTTCCTGCTGGTCCGGGGCGTACGGCGGAAGAGGGCGCAGGAGGCGCCGGCCCTGGCGTACCGGTCGCAGTACCAGCCCGAGCCGCCGCCCGGGGTCCGGCCGCTGCTGGCCAACACGCTGCTGACCGGTGACGTCAAGACCGTGGACCCGGTCGCGGTGCTGCTGGACCTCTCCGCCCGCGGCTACCTGTCGATCATGCCGCTGTCCGAGCGGGACTGGCGGCTGGTCGCGAGCCGCGGCCCGGACGGCTCGCTGCGGCCGGAGGAGCTGGAGGTGCTGCAGGCGGCGTTCGCCCGTGGCCCGGACACGACGCTGGCCGCGGCCGCCCGGGCGCTGACCCGCACCCGTGGCCGGCTGCGCACGATCGCCCGGCAGGCGGTGGTCGAGCAGGGCTGGTACCGGTCGGCCCCCGGCGGAGGACGGGCCGGGCTGGTCGGGCTCGGGGTGCTGATGATGGTCCTGTCGTTCCCGGTGACGTTCGTGCTCGGCTTCGTGCTGCACGCGGCGCTGGCCGGCCCGGCCTTGTTCGCCGGCGGGATCCTGCTGATCGCGCACGCGCTGACCAAGCCGTCGCGGCGGACGGCCCAGGGCGAGGTGGCCCGGTCCCGGCTGATGGCGTTCAAGCAGACCCTGGCCCGGATCGATCCGACCCGGCTCCCGCCCGAGCAGCGGGAGGGCGCCCTGGCCGGCCTCCTGCCGTACGCGGTGGCCCTCGGGCTGGCGCCGCAGCTCGCGTCGGCCTTCCTGGCCGCCGGGGTGGTCGCGGGCGGGTACGCGTACACGTCCAACCCGATGTGGTGGTCGACGTTCGCCGGGGACGCGACCCGGGCGACCAGCCCGTCCTCGTCCTCCTCGGGCGGGGGCAGCGGGTTCTCCGGCGGATCGGCCGGAGGCGGCGGGGGCGGGGGAGGCGGCGGCAGCTGGTGAGCCGTGATCGCCGCCACCGCGCGGTCCCCAGCCGCTGGTGGTAAGACCGACGGGTGGACAGGGACAGCGCGGTCGGCCGCGCGCCGGCCGGGCCGATCCGGGTCCCGGCGCGGTGACGGCGCAGGAGCGCGCCGCCCCTTCTTCCTCCTCCGCCGAGGAGGAGTACGTCCCGGATCCTCGCCGCTGGCGCGCGCTCGCGGTCGTCCTCGTGGCCGGCTTCATGGTGCTGCTGGACGTGAGCATCGTGAACGTCGCGCTGCCCAGCATCGCCGCCGGCCTGCACGCCGGGGACAGCTCCCTGCAGTGGGTCGTCAGCGGGTACGCGCTGGCCTTCGGCCTGGTCCTCGTCGCCGGCGGCCGGATCGGCGACGCCCGCGGCCGGCGCCCCACGCTGGTGCTCGGCCTGGCCGTCTTCACCCTGGCCAGCGCCGCCTGCGGGGCCGCGACGAGCCCGCTCATGCTGGTCGTCGCGCGGCTCGTGCAGGGCCTCGGCGGCGGCCTGGTCACCCCGCAGAACTCCGGGCTGATCCAGAGCCTGTTCCGGGGCCAGGAGCGCGGCCGCGCGTTCGGCCTGTTCGGCTCGGTGGTCGGCATCAGCACCGCGATCGGCCCGCTGGTCGGCGGGCTGCTCATCCAGCTCGGCGGCGCCGCCCACGGCTGGCGCTGGATCTTCCTGGTCAACGTGCCGATCGGGATCCTGGCGATCGTGCTCGCCTTCCGTACGGTGCCGCACGTCCACCACGAGAAGGGCGAGCGGACCGACTACGACCCGGTCGGCGCGGTGCTGCTGGGCGTCGCGACCGTGCTGGTGCTGCTGCCGTTCGTGGAGGGCCGGACCTGGTCCGGCGGTCTGAAGTGGACACTGCTGCTGCCGGCGGCGCTGCTCGGCTACCTGTTCGTCCGGTGGGAGAAGACCTACCGGCGGCGTGGCCGGCAGCCGATGGTGAACCTGGAGCTGTTCGGGCGGCGGTCGTACACGTACGGGACGCTGCTGGGGATGGCGTACTTCGCCGGGTTCACCGGCGTGTTCTTCATCTACTCGCAGTTCCTGCAGGACGGGATCGGCTACAGCGCGCTCAAGGCCGGGCTGGCCTCGATGCCGTGGGCGATCGGCGCCGCGCTGTCGGCGGTGCTCGGCGGCCGGGTGGTCTTCCGGTTCGGGCGGGCGCTGGTCGCGGCCGGGCTGGTGCTGGTGATCCTCGGCCTGCTCGGGGCCTGGATCGCGATCGGCCTGGTCGACGGCGGCGCGGTCGGCTGGGCCGTGGCCGGGCCGTTCTTCGTGGCCGGCGTCGGCAACGGCATCGTGATCTCGCCCAACCAGTCGCTGACCCTCTCCGAGGTGCCGCCGAAGCAGGGCGGCGCGGCCGGCGGGGTGCTGCAGACCGGGCAGCGGATCGGGTCCGCGGCCGGGATCGCCGCCGTCGGCAGTCTGTTCTACTCGCAGCTGCCGGACTTCCCGGACGCCGTCCGGACCGGCTTCCTGGTCATCACCGGGTTCGTCGCGGTGGCGCTGGCGATCGCGATCGCCGACCTGGTCACCAACCGGAAGCACTAATTCGCGCGCATCGGTCCTTTACCGTTGCTTGGTATGGACACCCTGACGCTGCGGGCGCTGACCCCGGCCGACGTGCCGGCGCTCACCCGGCTGTACGCGCAGATGGAGGCCGTCGACCAGACCGGCGAGAACTACGACGAGGCCGACGTCGCCGAGGAGCTCGCCGACCCCGCGCTCGACCTCGGCCGGGACACACTGGCCGCGGTCGCGCCGGACGGCACGCTCGTCGGCTGGGCCGCCGCCCGCGGCTCGGGCACCGTCATCGACGTCGACCGGGTCCGGCTCGAGGGCGGCGTACTCCCGTCCCGGCGCGGCGAGGGCATCGGCCGCCGGCTGCTCGAATGGTCCGCACAGCGCGGCACGTCGTTGCACGAGGAGCGCCACCCGGACGTGCCGGGCGAGTTCGGCATCTGGGTGTCGGAGAAGGTCCCATCGCTGGCGGCGCTGGTCCGCGCGGCCGGTTTCGAGCCGATCCGCTTCTGGTACGGCATGAAGCGGGACCTCGAATCCCTCCCGCCCGTCCCGCCGGTGCCTGCCGGGCTGCGGGTCTCGCTGTGGACACCGGAGCTGGACGACGCGGTCCGGCGCGCGCACGGTCAGGCGTTCGCCGACCACTGGGGCTCGGTGCCGCCGGACGAGCAGCGCTGGGGCCAGTGGTTCACCGGCAGCCAGGGATTCCGCCCGTCGATCAGCTGGGTGGTCCTCGACGGCGAACAGATCGCGGCGTACGTCCTCTCGTACTTCTTCGAGGCCGACGCGGCGGCGACCGGCGTGCGGGAGGCGTACATCGGCCAGATCGGGACGCAGCGGGCGTGGCGCCGGCGCGGGTTGGGCGCGTTGTTGCTGGCCACGGCCCTGGCCCGGTTCACGGAGGAGGGCTATCAGCGGGCGTCGCTCACCGTCGACACCAGCAACCCGACCGGCGCCCTCGGCCTGTACGAGCGGGCCGGGTTCGCGGTCGACGACAAGTCGGTGACCTGGGCCCGGCCGGTGGGGTGATCTCCGCGCCGGCGGCAGGTAGACTCGGTGGTCTACACACCCAGGGGGTGAAAGGTTTCGACTTCGGACGTCGAGACAGGGGAAGCGGGCCGAGGAAGGCAACGATGATCTCGTTAATCCACCCGTTGCAAACTACAAGCGCCAACATCAGTTCGCGCTCTGAGGTCGCCCTCGCCGCTTA
>DASYKU010000124.1 GCA_035995165.1 Mycobacteriales bacterium | reverse complement strand
AACCCGCCGCGCGCCGGCGCCCGGCCGACTGCTCGGCGCGGAGCGAACCCGGCGCGCGCCGGCGCCCGGCCGACTGCTCGGCGTGAAGCGGACCGGAGCGGGCCGGCGCGCGCCGGCGCCGGGCCGCCCCGGGGGACCGTGCGGCCGGCACCGGCCGGCGGACCGCGGAGCGGCACGGAGCGATCGCCGTACGGGGGCTCTCCGACGTCAGACGCCGTGGGTGGCCTGGTAGCCGGCGAACTCCTCGAGGCTGACGAGGCCGTCGCCGTCGGTGTCCATCAGGTCGACGGCCTTGGCCGCGGCCTCGTCGGTCACGTCGTCGCCGAGGCCGCGCATGAGCTGGACCAGCTCGGCGGCGGAGATCTTGCCGTCGCCGTCGGCGTCGAGGATGCGGAAGCTGTCGGCGTAGCGGTTGGTGTCGGTCACGGGCGACTGCCTACCCGATCCGATCACCCCGCGAACGCCCACCCCCGATGTCCGGACCGATGGGAATCTGCCGGCCGAATTCTGGGCAGGACCGGGTCATGACCGTGACCTTCTGGTTCGACCCGACCTGCCCGTACACCTGGAACACCGGTCGCTGGCTGCGGGACGCCGCCGCCGAGCACGGCGACGAGGTCGAATGGCGGCTGATGAGCCTGGCCGTGCTCAACGCGGACAAGGACGTCCCGGAGCAGTACCAGGAGGGCATGCGACAGTCGAGGCTCGCGTCCCGGGTGCTGGCCGAGGCCGGGCTGCGGCAGGGCAACGAGGCCGTGGACGCGCTCTACACCGCGCTCGGCCGGCGGCTGCACGAGGACGGCGGGACGCTCACCAAGGAGCTGGTCGCCGGCGCCGTCGCGGACGCGGGCCTGCCGACCGACCTGCTCGACGCGTACGAGGACTCCGGCCGGGACTCCGACGTCGAGGCCAGCCACGAGCAGAGCCAGCGCCGGGCCGGGCAGGAGTCCGGCAGCCCGGTGATCGCCTTCGGCGACGGCCCCGGCTACTTCGGGCCGATCGTGACCGAGCAACCCACCGGCGCCGACTCCGAGAAGCTGTACGAGGCGATGAAGCTGATCTCCGCCGTCCCCCAGTTCGCGGAGCTCAAGCGGGCGCGCTGAGACGGCGATCCGTCCCGGCCGGCGAGGGGCGCCGGCCGGGACGGGAGTCGCTCAGGAGGCGTACACCTCCAGGGACGAGAGCTGACCGGCCGGCCAGCCCGTGTTCGCGGTGATGCTCACCCGCACGAACCGCCGCGACGCCGCCGGGAAGGTGATCGTCACGGTGTTCCCCGTCGCCGGGTCGAACCGGTACGCCGCCGACCCCGCGACCGTGCTGAACGTCGTGCCGTCCGGGCTGCCCAGCACGGAGAGCGTCTCGGACCGGGCGGCCCAGGCCGCCGCCGGCGGCAGCCTGAGCACCAGCCGGCTCACCGACTGCGCCGAGCCCAGGTCGACCTGCGCGAACTGCGGGAAGACGTTGTTGGCGCTCTCCCAGTAGGTGTTCGCGTCGCCGTCGGTCAGCCGCGCCGGCACGTCGACGTCGGTGAACGAGCTCGACGTGGCGGCCCTCCCCCGGGCCAGGTCACCGGTGGGCGGAGGCGGAGTCGTCGCCGTCCCGCCCGCGTACACCTCGAGCTCGGCCAGCTGGCCGGCCGGCCACCCGGTGTTGGCCGTGATCGTCACCCGGACGAACCGGGTCGAGACCGCGGCGAAGCTCAGCGTCGCGTTGTCCCCGGTGGCCGGGTCGAACCGGACCGCCCCGGAGCCGACGATGCCGGTGAACGCGGTCCCGTCGGTGCTGCCGCTGACCGACAGCGTCTGGGTCCGCGCCTCCCAGGTCGGCGGGAGCCGCAGCGTCACGTGGTTGATCGACGTCGCCGCGCCCAGGTCGACCGTGATCGACTGCGGGAACGCGTTGTTCGTGCTCTCCCAGTATGTCGTGGTGCTGCCGTCGTTCGCGCTCTGCGGCCGGTCCACGTCCACGAACCCGGTCGCGGTGATCGGCTTGCCCTGGGCCAGGTTCCCGTTCGCCGGTGGCGGCGGCGGGGTCGAGGGCGGCGGCGTGGAGGGCGGCGGCGTGGGCCCGGTCGGCGGCGTCGTCGGCGGCACCGTCGGGGTCCCGTACACCGGGTCCGGCCACGGTCCACAGTAGACATCCGACCAGCCCGCGTTACCGCCCAGGTCGGTGATCGCGAACGCGTTCGGCCCCATGCAGTTGTACGTCCCGGTCTTGCCCAGCCCGGACGCGACCACATTGCGGAACGAGGCCGCCCCGACCCCCTGCAGTTGCAGGGCGAACGTGCCCGCGCCCTCGATGCTCACCCCGTCGAAGTGCACGCCGGTGACGCTGGAGTCGATGAACTGGATCCCCTCGTACGAGTTGTCGATCAGCCGCAGCCCGGACACGTTGATCGTGTTGGTCATCGGGCCGTCCCGGCCGTCGAACCAGATCGACCCGACGCCGAACTGCCAGTTGGGATCGAGCACGCCCGCCCGCACCGCGGTGTTGTCGGCCACGGTGAAGATCCCGGCCACCGGCACCGCGGTGAACCGGTTGGCGAAGTGCAGCCCGCCGCCCTGGGTCTGGGTGTCGGCGACGACGTTGTTGGAGACGGTGATGCCGCTGCCGCCGTAGATGGCGATGTTGTTGGCCAGGATCGGGGCGATCACCGTGTTGTGGGTGAAGGAGTCACCGCTCTCCTGGTTGTGCTCCGCCCACAGCGCCAGCCCGTCGTCGCCGCTGTTGCGGATGAAGTTGTTGCTCACGATGGAGTTCGTGATGCCGTCGTGCAGGTTCAGCCCGTCCGCGGTCTGGTCGAGGACCCGGTTGCCGCTGAAGGTGAAGTTGGTGAACGGCCCGTCCATCCAGGCCCCGACCTTGGTGTGCTGGATCCACAGGCCGGTGACCGAGGAGTTCGACAGCGCCCCGCCGATGCCGTTGACCTGCGCGGCGTCGTTGCGTTCCTTGATCTCGCCGATGACGGCGAAGTTCGACACGTGCACGTTCTGGCTCGGGCCGCCGTCGGCGACGAACTTTCCGTAGACGCCGACCCCGTCGCCGTGCAGCACCGAGTACCACTGACCGGCCCCGGCGACGGTGACGCCGTCGAGGATGATGTGCCGGTTGACGGTGAACGTGCCGGCCGGGATCCAGACCGTCTTCGCCTGCGCCCTGGCCTGGGCCACGGTCGTGTCGATGGCCGGAGCCGAGTCGCCCGCGCCGGTCGGGTCGGCGCCGTTCGCGGTGATCGAGATCGAGTTCACCGGCTGGGCCGCCGGCGCCGCGACGTTCTCGAAGTCGGCCAGGTCCACCGTGTACGCCGGGATGTTCGACGCCCCGTACGACAGCCGGACCGTCGTGCCGGCCGGGAACGTCTGGCCGAGCAGCTTGCGGCTCTCGTCGTAGAAGTGGTGGGCGTGCCCGGCGCCGGGGGCGTTGGTGAACGGGTAGCTGCCGTAGTACCAGCCGTACCGGGAGGTGACCGGCAGGGTGCCGGCCGCGGCCCCGTTGATCGAGAGGTTCAGCGCGCCGTCCAGCCCGGTGCCGGTGGAGGAGTCCGGGATGCTGACCCGGGCCACGATCGAGTTGGCCGGCGCGGTCAGCGTGAACTGCACGAACTGCCCGGCCCCGAGGGTGACCGCCTTGCGGCCGGACGCCTCCCCGGCCAGCGTGCCCTCGGCCCGGTTGGAGCCGATGATCGTGCCGGTGGTGGCGACGTTCTCGGCCTCGTGCTCGACGAACGGCAGCGTGGCGCCGCGCCCGGCGGTCTCGGACGCCGGCAACGCCGCGACGGTCCCCACCGGTCCGACCGCGTGGGCGGTGCCCTGGTTCGAGGCCAGCACCACGACCACCGAGCCGGCCAGCGCCAGTGCGAGCACGCCACCGGTGAGTGTTCGCCTTCGCGCTGCCGGACCTCGGGTGAGCACGACAGAGGACATGACGGAGCCGCCTTTCTGACGGTGAGCGGCAGCGGGTCAGCTCGTGCGGACGGATCGGCGGACCGCCCGTCGGCGGCGCCGGTGTGACCTGGGCGACACCGTACGATCGCCCAACTGTGCTGCGCAAGAGTCGAACGGCATCATGCAATAGTTTGACTACCCATATCGGCCGAACATGCTCAAGACGGACCTGCTGTCTACTGACGGCGAAGTTCCATCACACACTCGGCGTGTTGCAGACTTCTATTTACTTCTTGCAGAGTCCGCCCCTACTCTCAGCGCAGCTACACACGACGGGCACGAGACCGTCACCTGCCGGCAACACCCACCCCTCGATGAGCGGCCGACGTGAGCCCCTCGAAGGAGAGATGCCATGTCCGTTCGAGTGCGCACCGGTCGGGCGTGCGCCGTCGCCCTGACCGTGTTCGCCGTGCTGGGAGGCGTGGCCGCGTGCGGCAGCGGCTCCGACGAATCCGCCGACGCGGCCGGACCGGTGACCATCACCGTCAACGGCCTCCCTCCGGCCACCGACACGGTGAACCGGAAGAACTACATGGACGACGTGGCCGCCTTCACCAAGAAATACCCGAACATCAAGCTGAATCCGAAGGAGGGGTTCATGGACCCCGCCACCTTCGCGGCCCGCCTCGCCGGCGGTCAGCTCGAGGATGTCTTCTACGTCTACATGACCGACCCCGCGAGCCTCATCGCCAAGCACCAGGTCTCGGAGATCACGCCGTACCTGAACAACGTCGTGCCGGCGGCGAAGGAGATCAAGCCGAGCCTCATGAAGGTGTTCTCGGACGGCTCCGGCAAGGTCTACGGGCTGCCGTTCGCGAACTACTCGCTCGGCCTGATCTACAACCGCGACCTGTTCACGCAGGCCGGGCTCGACCCGAACGCGCCGCCCACGAGCTGGGCCGAGGTCCGGACCGACGCGAAGAAGATCGCCGCTCTGGGCAACGGGATCGCCGGCTACGGCGACTACAGCAAGTCCAACACCGGCGGCTGGCACTTCACCGCCGAGCTCAACTCCCTCGGCGGCCAGGTGGCCACCAAGCAGGACTCGACCTGGAAGGCCAGCTTCGACACCGACAAGGGCAAGCAGGTCCTGCAGCAGCTGCACGACATGCGCTTCGTGGACAACTCGATGGGCGTCAAGCAGAAGCTCGAGTACGCCGACCTGCTCAAGCAGATGGTCGCCGGCAAGCTCGGCATGTACGTCGGGTCCGCCGACAACATCCCGACGATCGTCAACCAGTACGGCGGCAAGTACCAGAACCTCGGCCTGGGCGGGATCCCGGACGGTGCGGGCACCCTCGGCGGCGGTGACGGCTACATGTTCAAGGCCGGCCTGAGCGCGGCGAAGATCAAGGCCGGGCTGCAGTGGCTGCAGTTCCGCAACGCCGGCGCGGACCCGGACCGGATCGACGCCGACAAGGCCAAGGCCGCCGCGGGCAAGCAGCCGGTCGGCATGCCGGAGCCGAACATCTGGACCGGCGCCGCGGAGCAGAAGCTGAAGGCCGCCAACACCAAGTACGCCAACGTGCCGCAGCAGAACTTCGCGCCGTTCGACGCCCGGACCGCCAGCATCCCGCTGCTGCTGGAACCGCCGAACGCACAACAGATCTACGCCGTCCTCGACACCGCGATGGCGACGGTGCTGACCGATCCGAACGCCGACATCAACGCGCTGCTCGCCTCGGCCACGACCCAGGTGAACAGCATCCTCGCCACGGCGAAGTAAGTCCGAGACCCGGGTCCCGCCGGCCCCGTACGGCCGGCGCGACCCCGGTCGGAACCGTGACCCACCGGTCGGACCGGCAAGCGGAGGAACCCCGTGACCGTCGACGTTCGCGCCGAGCAGGTGCTCGACCCGCGGCCCGGCCGCACGGCCGCCCCCACCGTCCGGCGGGGCCGCCCCGGCCGCCGCCGGTGGGCCGACACCGGCCGGGGCTACGGCTTCCTGCTGGCCGCCCTGCTGTGCTTCGGGTTCTTCTCCTGGTTCCCCCTCGTCCGGGGGATCCTGCTGGCCTTCCAGCAGAACAACTTCGTCATCCCGCCCTACTGGGTCGGTCTCGACAACTTCGCGCACCTCTTCCAGGACCCGCTGTTCTTCACCGCCTGGAAGAACACGGTCGAGTTCACCGGTCTCGCCCTCGTCCTCGGGTACGCCGTGCCGTTCGTGGTGTCGCTGGTCCTCAACGAGCTGCGGCACCTCCGCGGCTTCTTCCGGATCGCGGTCTACCTGCCGGTGATCCTGCCGCCCATCGTGACCGTGCTGCTCTGGCAGTTCTTCTACGACCCGGGCAGCGGCCTGTTCAACCAGATCCTCAGCAGCGTCGGCCTGCCGACGTCACAGTGGCTGCAGAGCCCGCGGATGGTGATGCTCTCGCTGGTGCTGGTGTCCACCTGGGCCAACATGGGCGGCGCCACGATCATGTACCTGGCCGGCCTGGCCGCGATCCCGGGCGACCTCTACGAGGCGGCGGAGCTGGACGGCGCCGGGGTCTGGCGGCGGATCTGGCACGTCACCCTGCCGCAGATGCGCTTCCTGCTGGTGGTCCTGCTGCTGCTGCAGATCATCGCGACCATGCAGGTCTTCATCGAGCCGTTCCAGCTCACCGGTACGACCGACCCGCACACCATCACGATCATCGTGCTGATCTACCGGTACGCCTTCGCCGTGAACCAGGACTTCGGGCTCGCGGCGGCGATGAGCATGTTGCTGTTCGTCGTGCTGGCCGCGTTCTCGGCGGTCTACCTGCGGCTGACCCGGTCCGCGGACTGAGCGGGAGGTTCTTGCTGTGACTGCACCGATCTCGACGGTCGACGTCCCGGTCGACCGCGCGGGTACCGGCGACCCGGCGACCCGGACCTTGTTCTCCGCCAACGACCTCCGCCGCCCCGGCGCCCGGTTCGTCTACTGGGGCGCGGTCGGGCTCGTCACGCTGCTGTTCGCGCTGGTCTTCCTCGGGCCGCTGGTCTGGATGGTGTTCTCGGCGCTGAAGACGCCCTCGGAGCTGGCCCAGGCGACCCAGTCCCTGTTCCCGGCGCACTGGCAGTGGGGGACGTTCTCCGAGGCCTGGACGCGCCTGGACATCGGCCGCTTCCTGCTCTACACCGGCTACTACGCGATCGGGGCCTGGGCCCTGCAGCTCGCCGTCGCCGTCACCGCCGCGTACGCGCTGTCGATGCTGCGCCCGATGCTCGGCAACGTCGTGCTCGGGCTGATGCTGGCCACGCTGATGGTGCCGGCCGCGGCCGTGCTGGTGCCGACGTACCTGACCGTGGTGAACCTGCCGCTGCTGCACCTGAACCTGCTCAACACCCCGTGGGCACTGTGGCTGCCGGGCGCGGCGAACGCCTTCAACATCTACATCCTCAAGCGCTTCTTCGACCGGCTGCCGGTCGAGCTGCTGGAGGCGGCAGCGATCGACGGCGCCGGGAGCATCCGGCTGCTGTGGAGCGTCGTGCTCCCGCTCGCCCGGCCGGTGCTGGCCGTGGTCTCCATCTTCATCGTGGTCACGTCCTGGAAGGACTTCCTCTGGCCGCTGCTGGTGTTGCAGGACCCCACCGTGCAGACGGTCAACGTGGCCTTCAGCCGGCTGTCGTTCACCACCGCCAGCGGAATCACCGAGCCGCTGCTGCTCGCCGGTCTGACCATCAGCTGCCTGCCGGTGATCGCGCTGTTCCTGCTGTTCCAGCGCAACCTGCTCGGCGGTCTGTCCGCCGGCGCCGTCAAGGGCTGACCACCGCGCCCGCCGCTCACCGCACCACCGGGCTCAACCCTGCTCCGAGGCGAAGGGAACAACGGGTTCTGATGACCGAACTCTCCGCGCCGTCCGACCACGAGTGGTGGACGACGGCCGTGATCTACCAGATCTATCCCCGCAGCTTCGCCGACAGCGACGGCGACGGGATCGGCGACCTGCCCGGCATCACGGCGCACCTGCCGTACGTGCGGGACCTCGGGGTGGACGCGATCTGGTTCAGCCCCTGGTACACCTCGCCGATGGCCGACGCCGGCTACGACATCGCCGACCCGCGCGACATCGATCCCAGCTTCGGCACGCTGGCCGACGCGGACGCGCTGATCGCCCGGGCGCACGAGCTCGGCCTGCGGATCGTGGTCGACGTGGTGCCCAACCACGCGTCCACCGAGCACGCCTGGTTCGGCCACGCGGTGGCGGCCGCGGCCGGCGACCCGGCCCGGGAGCTGTTCCACTTCCGGGACGGCCGCGGGCCGGACGGGGCGTTGCCGCCGAACAACTGGGAGTCCATCTTCGGCGGCGGGGCCTGGACCCGGTTGCCGGACGGCCAGTGGTACCTGCACCTGTTCGCGCCCGAGCAGCCCGACTACAACTGGGACAGCGCGCTGGTCCGGACCGAGCACGAGGACATCCTGCGGTTCTGGTTCGACCGCGGGGCCGACGGCGTCCGGATCGACTCCGCGGCGATGCTGCTCAAGGCGCCCGACCTGGCCGACATGGAGCCGGACCAGGTGCCCCCGCAGCACCCGTACGAGGACCGGGACGAGGTGCACGACGTCTACCGCCGCTGGCGCAAGGTGGCCGACTCGTACACGCCGCCGAAGGCGCTGATCGGCGAGATCTGGCTGGCCGACCAGGAGCGCTTCGCCCGCTACCTGCGCCCGGACGAGCTGCACACCGCGTTCAACTTCGACTTCCTCACCGCCGCCTGGGATCTCGGCTCGCTCACCGACGCGATCCACCGGACGCTGGACATCCACCGGCAGATCGACGCGCCCCCGACCTGGGTGCTGTCCAACCACGACGTCACCCGGCACGTCACCCGGTTCGGCCGCGACCACACCGGCTACGAGCACTCCCCCGCGTTCCGGGCCGAGCACCACGGCGAGCCGTACGACCCGGAGCTCGGGCTGCGCCGGGCCCGGGCGGCGGCCCTGCTGACGTTCGCGCTGCCCGGGTCGGTGTACGTCTACCAGGGCGACGAGCTCGGCCTGCCGGAGGTCGAGGACATCCCCGACGACGCCCGGCAGGATCCGATGTGGACCCGGTCCGGGCGGACCAACCCGGGCCGGGACGGCTGCCGGGTGCCGCTGCCCTGGTCCGGATCCGCTGCGCCGTACGGCTTCTCCCCCGCGGGAACGCAGACCTGGCTGCCGCAGCCGGCCGGCTGGGAACCGTACACTGTGGACGGTCAGGAGCGGGATCCCGGCTCGATGCTGTGCTTCTACCGTACGGCGCTGCGGATCCGGCGGGCCGAGCCGGCGTTCGCGAGCACGGACATCGACTTCCCGGCGGTACCGGACGGAGTGCTCGGGTTCGTCCGCGGGCATCGCCGGCCGATCTCCTGCTGGGCCAACCCCGGCGCCGAGCCGGTGCCGCTGCCGCCGGGCGCGCAGGTGCTGCTGGCCAGCCAGGAGCTGACCGGCGGGCTGCTCGGGCCCGACACCACGGCCTGGTTCACCCTGCCGGCCTCCTGATCGTCGGCGTCCCGTGGCGGGGTACCTGGTCGTCCCGGCCACGGGCGCGGCGGGCGGGCTCAGCCGCGGTGGACGGGGGCGGTCGAGCCGCGGACCACGAGCTCCGGCTCGAACAGCAGCTCGTCGGCGGAGACCGAGGCGCCCTCGATCTGGGACACCAGCATCTCCACCGCCGAGCGGCCCATCGCCTCGATCGGCTGCCGGATCGTGGTCAGCGGCGGGGCGGCGCAGGTCATCAGCTGGGAGTCGTCGTACCCGACGATGGAGATCTGGCCCGGCACCGACTTCTCCCGCCGGCGCGCGGCCCGGACCGAGCCCAGCGCCATCAGGTCGCTGGCGCAGAGGATGCCGGTGATGCCGCGGTCGATCAGCTTGCCCGCGGCGACCTGGCCGCCCTCGATGGAGAACAGCGAGTGCTCGATCACGTCGTCGGCCAGCCGCTCGCCCCCCGCCGCCAGCACCGCCCGGAACGACTCCAGCTTGCGCCGCGACGGCATGTGGTCCGACGTGCCCAGCACCATCCCGATCCGCTCGTGCCCGAGCGAGCGCAGGTGCCCGACGCCCTGTTCCACCGCGACCGTGTCGTCGCAGGACACCCGCGGGAACGCCAGGTGCTCGATGCCGGCGTTGAGCAGCACCACCGGCAGCCGCCGCTCGGACAGCCGCTTGTAGTGCTCGTGCGAGGCATCGGCCATCGCGTACGACCCGCCGGCGAAGACGACGCCGGAGACACGGTGCTGCAGGAGCAGGTCGACGTACTCGGCCTCGGAGACGCCGCCGGCGGTGCGGGTGCACAGCAGCGGCGTCAGCCCGTGCTGGGCCAGCGCGTCGCCGATGACGTCGGCCAGCGCCGGGAAGATGGGGTTCTGCAGCTCGGGCAGGACCAGCCCGACCAGCCGGGCCCGCTCCCCCCGCAGCTGGGTCGGGCGCTCGTAGCCGAGCACGTCCAGCGCGGTCAGCACGGCCGCGCGGGTGGCGTCCGAGACCCCGGGCCGGTTGTTGAGCACCCGGCTCACCGTTGCCTCGCTGACCCCGACTTTCTGCGCCACTTCCGCAAGCCGCCGTCCCACGGGCGAAAGCCTACGCCAGGTTTGCGCAAATGCTTGCGTCAGCTCGCCAGCGAGACGATCAGGTTGACGCTCGCCCCGAGGATCAGCGAGCCGAACAGGTACGACAGCAACGCGTGCCGCAGTACGGACGCGCGTAACGCCCGCGTCGTCAGCGGGGTGTCCGAGAGCTGGTACGTCATGCCGATGGTGAAGGCGAGGTACGCGAAGTCGCCGTACCGCGGCGGCGACGTGAGGCCGAAGTCGATGCCGCCGGCCGGGCCGGTGCCGGGCTGGTGCGGGTCGCCGCCGCCCGGGCCGTAGTAGAGCTCGGCGTAGTGCAGCATGAAGAGGCTGTGCACGACCAGCCACGCGATCGCGACGCTGCCGAGACCGAGGGCGGCCGCGCCGGCCCGGCCCACGCCGTGGCCGCTGGTGGTGTCGATCAGCAGTGTGCCCACGCCGGCCAGGCTGGCCACGGCCGCGGCCAGCACGATCAGCCTGGTCATCCGGCGGGTCGGGTCCTCCCGGGTGGCGTGCGCGGCGGTCGCCGGGGCGTCCATCCGGGCGACGGCCAGCCAGGTCCCGACCAGGAAGAGGGCACCGGCGGCGTCGAACCCGACTGCGGGCGCGTACGTCCAGGCACCCAGCAGCCCCGTCGCGACCCCGGCGACGACCCCGATCACGGCGGCGGCGGAGACCCGCATCGAGGCAGGCGCGGCTCTGTCCATCCGCGCAGTGAACCAGCCTCAGGTTCTCAGGTCGGCGGCGAGTTCCTCGTCGCCGCAGGCCGCGGCCTGGGTGCCGAGCTCGGCCCGCAGGTACGCCCACCGGGCGGCGGCGGCCGGGACCAGCAGGCCCTCCTCGGCGGTGGCGGCGTAGAGGTAGTGCGCCTCCAGGCCGAGCCGCAGTCCGGTCTCGGCCCGGCCGCCGGTCAGCAGGCGCAGCGCGCCGGCCGCGGACAGTCCGGCCGCGGCCGGCAGGAGCGTGACCGAGGTCCGCAGCGCCGGCGTACACGGTGGCCCGAGCGGCTCGGCCAGCAACAACCCGGCCAGGTCCCCGGCGGCTCCGACGGCGCCGGCGGGTCCGGCCTCGGCGGGGAGGCCGGCCTCGGCGGGGCGGGCGAGTTCGGCGACAGCATCCGCGACGGTGGGGGTGGTGACGTTCGGGGCGAGGGTCCGGCGGGCGGTGAGCGTGTCCACGGGCGCCGACCCGAGCCACTGCAGCGTCGCCTCGGCCGGCCCGGCCGCCTCCCCCGCCCCGGTCCGGCGCAGCACCGCGCTCTCCACCGACAGCGCCCGCACCATCGCCACCCAGAGCGCCAGGTCCATCTCGGCCGCACCGGACCGGACCGCCCGGGTGTACCAGGACAACCCCTCGCGGGCCGCGGCCAGCGCGACGGCCGGGTCGGCCCAGGCCCCGAACAGGTCCGATACCAGCATCATCGTCCGGGCCAGGTCCACGTACGCGCCGTCGACCCGGTCCGGGTGCACCCCGCGCCGCAGCTGGCCGAAGACCGCGGCCTGCGCGTCGACCACGGCCGAGGCACCGGCCCCGAGCCGGGCGTAGGACCAGGCCCGCCGCAGCCGGACGTCCGCGACCCGCCCGGTGACCAGCGGCCCGGCCTCCCCGTACGCGTCCAGGGCCTCGGTCAGGACGGTCACGGCCTCGCCGTACCGGGTGGTGGAGGCGAGGGCCTCGCCGAGCGCCGCGCAGACCGCGCCGAGGGCGAGCCGGTGCCGCGGCTGGTCGGGTTCCTCGGCCAGCACCGCGCGGCCCAACTCCGCGGCCTGCTCCAGCCCCGGGATGCTGCCGGCGTGGTCGCCCGCGTCGATCGCCGCCTGCCCGTCGGACAGCAGTTGCTGGGCCCGCACCACCGACGACCGGGTCCGCACCCGATCAGTGTCGCAGCAGATGACCACACCGTGCTGTCACCTGTGCCGGTGACGTGACGATGCGACGCTGGAGGCATGACCGTCCGGCACATCAGAGGCACCGAGCTGTCCTCGGACACCGCGCAGAGCTCCGGGATGGTGCGGGAGGAGGCGATCTCCGGCACCACGGTCGGCTCCGACAAGCTCTGGATGGGCCGGACCACGGTCCGCCCGGCGGCGAGCTCGGCCGATCACCACCACGGCGAGTCCGAGACCGCGATCTACGTCGTGTCCGGGCACCCGGAGTTCGTGTTCCTGGACGGGGACGCCGAGCGGCGGGTCCGGACGAGCCCCGGCGACTACGTGTACGTGCCGCCGTTCGCGCCGCACCGGGAGGAGAACCCGGACCCGGTCCGGGACGCGGTCGTCGTGATCGCCCGGACCACGCAGCAGGCGATCGTCGTGAATCTGCCGAGCCTGCGGGCGGGCGACGGCGACGACTGGCACCGTCCCGTCTAACCGGTCAGCACGAGCACGCCGACCGCGGCCGCCAGCGTCAGCACCGCCGTCACCAGCCCGGTCAGCACGAACCGGCGCAGCTCGACCGTGACCCCGGCCGACCGGACCCGCTCGAACCAGATCACCGTCGCCAGCGAGCCCCAGGGCAGCACCAGCGGGCCGACGTTGGTGCCGATCAGCAGCGCGAGCAGCTGGTCCGCGTGCCCGGTCGGGACCGCCGCCTCCACCGCGACGTACGCGGGCAGGTTGTTGACCGCGTTGGCCAGCACCGCACCGGTGCCCGCGGTCCGCCACACCCCGTCGCCGACCAGCGACCGCAGGAACGTGCCGAAGCCCGTCCGGTCGGCCGCGCCGAGCACCAGGAACAGCCCGACCACGAGCACCAGCAGCCGCAGCGGGAACAGCGTGACGGTCAGCCGGTCCCGGCGGCGCACCGCGTACGCGGCCACGATGACCACCGCGGCCCCGACCGCCGCCGGCGGCAGCGGGACGCCGGCCAGCACCGCGACCGCGAACGCGGCCGCGTCGGCCGCGGCCACCCGGAACAGCACCCGGTCGGCCGGACGCAGCGGCTCGGGCGGCACGTACCGGTCCTCGTCGCGGCGGCGCCAGTAGAAGACCCAGAGGCAGGCCGCGCCGACCGCGATCGCGGCCAGCTGGGGCAGCCACATCCGGGCCGCGAAGGACCGGGCCGGCAGCCCGACGCGGTCGGCCGCGAGCAGGTTGGTCAGGTTCGAGACCGGCAGCAGCAGGCTGGCGATGTTGGCGAACCAGACGGTCGTCATCGCCAGCGCCAGCCGCTGCGCGCCGGCCCGCCCGGCCACCGCGAGCATCACCGGGGTCAGCAGCACGGCCGTGGTGTCCAGGTTGAGGAAGCTCGTCGTGGCCGAGGCGAACAGGACGCAGAGCCCGAACAGGCGCGGGTACGACCCGCCGGCCGCGATCGTCATCCGGGTCGCGACCACGTCGAAGACCTGGGCCGCGGCCAGCAGCTCGGCCAGCACCACGACCGCGGCCAGGAAGACCAGCAGCGGCAGCGCCCGGTCCAGCGTGGCCCGGGCCGCGGACGCCGGCAGGCCGCCGGTCGCGACCAGCACCAGGCCGGCCCCGAGCAGGACGACGGCAAGGACGTCGAGCGCGGCCGGGCGGCGGAGTCGGTCGGGGCGCGGCACGGGACCTACGATCTCCTGCGAGCCGTCGATCGGAGGGGTCCATGGCGGGACGACACGACGAGGTCGTGGCGGATCTGCGGGACGAGAGCGCCGAACTGCTGGATCTGCTGGCGCCGCTGGACGCGACCGGCTGGGGGCGGCCGACCCCGGCCGCGGGCTGGTCGATCCAGGACCAGGTCAACCACCTGGCCTGGTTCGACGAGGCCGCGGCGCTGGCGGTGACCGATCCGGACGAGTTCCGGGCCGGGGCGCTGGCGCTGGCCGGCGAGGCCGCCGACTTCCCGGACGTGCTGGTCACCCGGCAGCGCGGGATGGCCCACACCGCCAGCCACGGCTGGTTCCGCAGCGCCCGGGCCGCCTACCTGGAGCTGGCCGCGGCGACCGACGGCGCCACCCGGCTGCCCTGGTACGGCGTGGAGATGAGCATGACCTCCGCCGTCACCGCCCGGCTGATGGAGACCTGGGCCCACGGCCAGGACGTCGCCGACGCGCTCGGCGTCCAACGGGTGCCGACCGCCCGGCTGCGGCATGTCTGTCACCTCGGGGTGGCCACCCGGGACCACAGCTTCCGGCTGCGCGGGCTGCCGGCGCCGGCCGCGGACGTCGCGGTGGAACTGTCCGGTCCGGACGGTGCACTGTGGACATGGGGGTCCACATCGGACGGTCAGCGGGTGTCCGGGCCGGCGCTGGACTTCTGCCTGCTGGTCACCCAGCGGCGGCACCGGGCCGACACCGCGCTGGTCGCGGAAGGCGACGTCGCGACGGCCTGGTTGGAGCTCGCCCAGGCGTACGCGGGGGCGCCGGGTCCCGGGCGCCGTCCACAGTAGACGGATCAACCACAGCCGACGCACTCCATCGCCTCGCCCGGGACCGCGACCGACGTCGTGACCGGGGCCGGGGCCGGGGCCGGCACCGAATCCGGCCACGCGGCCGGGACCGGCGCCGGCCCGTACGCGGTGGCGACGACGAGACCGGCCGCGGCGACGGTGATGACGACGAACATCCAGCCCGCGACGCTCACCCCGTGCGCGTTGCTGAGCGCACCGAACCCGAGCGCGACCGGCAGGAACACCAGCCAGGACAGCGAGCTGACGCCGGACGCGACCCCGGACCGGATCGCGGACGGGACCGCGTCGTGCAGCACCGCGCTGACGTGGATCTCGGCCAGCCCGACCAGCAGCGCCAGCGTGATCTGGGCCGCGGTGATGACGAGGAACCCGGCCCCGGTGGTCAGGGTCAGCGCCGCCACCGTCATCGCCGCGCCGATCCCCCAGGCGGTCGCCGGCCGGTCCAGCCGCACCCGCCCGGCCAGCAGCCCGCTGAGTCCGACGGTCGACACCAGCGCGGCCCAGTACGGCCCGTACACGGCGGCCGGCACCGCGAGCGCGACCAGCCAGAGCGGCCCGAACTCGAACAGCAGCTGGGCGAGCACGGCGACCAGCACGGCCAGCGTGACGACCGGCACCAGCCGGCCGCGCCGGGTGATCGCGGTCACCGTGATCGCGAGGTGCCGGCGCAGCGACACCGGCGCGGCGGCCCGGTGCAGCCGCGGCTCGCGGAACCACGCGTACCCGGCGATCGAGGCGGCGGCGAACGGGATCGTCAGGAAGTACGTGATCCGCGGGTCGAGCAGGTCCGCGACCCAGCCGCCGAGCAGCGAGCTCGAGACCAGCGCGACCGCCTCGACCGTCCGGACCCGGCCGATCCGGCGCTCGAACCCCTCGCCGGTGCCGGTCTCCTCCAGCACCGTGTCGTACACGACCGACTCCAACGTGCTGGCGCTGAAGGCGAAGAAGACGCCCAGCGCGAGCGCCGCGACGAGGTACATCCCGATGCTGTGGCTCAGGCCGCCGAGCAGCGAGCTGGCCGCCAGCGCCAGGCTGGACACGATCAGCACGCCGCGCCGGCTCCACCGGTCGGCCAGGATGCCGGCCGGCAGCTGCAGCACCGGCACCACGGCCGCGTACACGGCCGCCAGCAGCCCGACCGCGGCCGCGTCGAAGCCGATCGTGGTGATGAACAGCTTCTCCACCGGCAACCAGAGCAGGAACCCTTGCAGGAACACCGCGGCGTGCAGGGGGCGCAGGCGGCGGCGCAGGGACGCGGCGCGAGGGTCGGGCATCATGCCCGGTCAGTGTCGCGACCCGGCCCGGCGTTACACCGCCTTGCGGAAGGCCTCCAGCAGCCGGGCCCGGCCGGTGTCCGGCAGCGCCTCCGGCTCGGTCTGCTCGCCGACCGCCTCGATCGTCACCCGGACCTGGTCCAGGTAGGTGGAGCAGCCGTCGCACAGGCCCAGGTGGTCGAGCACCCGCTGCTGGTCCTCGGCGCTCAGCGCCCCGTCCAGGTACGCGGTGACCAGCTCGACGAATTCGTCGCAGTCCAGCTCGGTCACTCAGGTCACCGCCTTCGCGTAGTAGCTCTCCAGCCGGCCCCGGACGTACGCACGGGCGCGGTGCAGCAGCACCCGCTGGTGCCCCGGGGTGATCTCCAGTATCGAACAGATCTCCTCGGTGTCGTACCCCTGCACGTCGCGCAGGGTCAGTACGACCCGCTGCCGCTCCGGCAGCTCGGCCATCGCCGCCGCGACCTCGGCCCGGACCTCGGCCGCGAGGGTCGCGTCCTCCGGCGTCGGCCAGGGCAGCGGCAACTCCCGCCAGTGCCCCGGGTACTCCTCGCCCCGACCCTGGAAGCGGGCCGGGTCCACGGTCGGCCCGGCGTCCGGGTCGAGGCTGCTCCAGGGCACGGACCGGCCCTCCCGCGTCCCCCGGCGCTTGGCCGTGTTCACCAGGATCCGGTAGACCCACGTCCGCAGCGCCGAGCGCCCCTCGAACCGGCCGATCCCCTCGATCACCGCCAGCCAGGCGTCCTGGACGCACTCCGCGGCCGAGTCCGGAGTGGACACGAACGACCGCGCCAGCCGCAGCATCCCCGGCGACCACGCGTCCAGCACCAGCGCGAACGCGTCCTCGTCCCGCCCCCGCAACCGCGCCACCAACTCCTCGTCCGGCGGCAGGTCCACGGCCGGAGCGTAGGACAGGACCGCGTTCGGTGGTCAGTGTCGATTCGGGCCCGGGTCGATCGTCATGCGGTGACAGACTGAGCCGGGAGGGCGGGCCATGAGGTTTCTCGTACTGCTGACGGAGGAGGACCACTTCACGAAGTGGGACGAGGCCGGGGACGACCTGCGCAAGCGGACGATCGACGACTTCAACGCGTTCGGCGACGCGGTCCGCGCGCGGGGCACGCTCGTCGTCGGCGACGCGCTCCAGCCGCCCGCTTCCGCCCGGCGGCTCGGCCCCGGTCCGGAGCGGTCGGTGACCCGCGGGCCGTACGCGGAGACCGTCGAGCAGATCGGCGGCTTCTACCTCGTCGACCTGCCGGACCTGGAGACGGCGGTCGAGATCGCCGCGCTGCTGCCCCGGGAGTACACGGTCGAGGTGCGCCCGACGCTGGAGATCACCGTCTGAAGGGACCGATGCAATGGAGCCCGGCAGTCCGATCAGGACCGCACTCGAAGAACACTGGCGGGCGTCCGAACGGGGAGACATCGAGGCCGAGCACGCCATCTACGCGACGGACGCGGTCCTCGACTATCCCCAGTCGGGCGAGCGATTCCGCGGCCGGTCGGCGATCTCGGCGCAACGCGGCGGCCATCCCGCCGACCGGCACTTCACCGTGCTCCGGATCACCGGCGACGGGTCGCTGTGGGTCAGCGAGTGCGTGATCACGTACGACGGCGTGCCGACCTATTCGGTGAGCATCACCGAGTTCGCCGGCGAACACGTGGTGCACGAGACGCAGTTCTTCGCCGACCCGTTCCCGGCACCGGCCTCGCGGGCGGCCCTCGCCGAGCCGATGCCGGGCCGGACCATCGCCACGGCCTGACCCCGCGCCTTCCCGGCGGCGGCTCGTGCGGCGGACCTGGTCGCGGCTGCGGGCTGTACGGTCCTGGTTCGGCGGATGAGCGGTTCATCCGGCCCGGGACGATGGCGAAGCGGGCGGTGAGCGCCTCGGTCCAGCGTTCGAGTGACCGTGCTCGGTTGCCGGAGCAGCAACAAGTCTTGCTTGCGTCGGGCAGGGTTCGGCAGGGTCGTGGGCATGGACATCGAGGGGGTCGCCTGATGGGTGGGCACGGGCACCAGCTGACCGAGGAGGAAGCGGCGGCCATGTTCGAGCCGCCGAGCTGGGAGGAGCGGTACTCCGGTGCGGAGAAGGTCTGGAGTGGCAACCCCAACCCGCAGCTGGTCGCCGAGGTGTCCCGGCTGACTCCCGGCACCGCGCTGGACGTCGGCTGCGGGGAGGGCGGCGACGTGATCTGGCTCGCCCGCCAGGGCTGGACGGTCACCGGCGCGGACTTCTCCGCCAACGGTCTGGCCCGGGCCGCCCGGCACGCCGAGGAGGCCGGGGTGGCCGACCGGACGGACTGGTGGCAGGTCGACGCCCGGACCTTCGCGGCCGGCGGCCGTTCCTACGACCTGGTCACCACGCACTTCCTGCACCCGCCGGATGGCGGGATGGTCGAGGTGGCCGGTCGGCTGGCCGAGGCGGTCGCGCCCGGTGGGCACCTCCTGGTGGTCGGACACGCGCCGTCGGAGGTGTTCGCGCAGCTGGCGGCGAGCCAGCGCCGGGCGATGTTCCTGGCCGCGGACCTGCTGCCCGGCCTGCCCGAGGGCTTCGAGGTCCTCGTGGCCGAGCAACGGCCGCGGACGATGACCCGCGACGGCACGACGGCCGACGTACACGACTCCACCCTGCTCGCCCGCCGCACCGCCTAGCGTCGGCCTTCGGCTTCCGATCCGGGTCAGGCGAAGTCTTCTGCGGTGAGGCCGGAGGGGTGGCCGGCGGGCCACTGGACGAGTTCGATCCGGTAGCCGTCGGGGTCGGTCAGCCAGGACGTCTGGGGGCCGTCGGCGCCGCCGGGCTGTTGCGGGGCTTCCGGCTTCAGTCCGGACCGGGACAGGGTGTCGACCGTGGCCGCGAGATCGTCGACCTGGACCACCAGGGCGGTGAAACCCGTGCCGAGGTCCACGGACGGGTCCGCCGGGCGGTGGACGATCTCGAGGGTGGCGACGTCCTCTTCGGGGAACTTGAGCAACGTCAGGCTGGCGCCGTTGTCGGCGTCGAGGCGGCCGATGTCCTGATATCCGAGCGCACGGTAGAAGACCAGCGAAGCAGCGAGGTCGGTGACGCGGTAGGACGTGTGCAGGGTCTTCATCCGGCGCATTTTAGCCAGCGACATTCGCCGCCGATGGGAGCCATCCCGAGACTGCCGGGCCGAGGGACGATCTCCTGCCAGTACGCGCTGTCCATGGTGCGCTGGCTCCGCCGCGGGCCGGAGGAGTTCCTGACCGGGCCGGTCGTCGACGTGGGCGACGTCCGGCTGCCGGAGGCGGGCGCCGACCGCCGGCTGCGCTGGGACCTGGCCCTTCGGGCCTCGCGGACATGGATCTCGCGATGCGGGTCACCCAGTGGCTCGGCCGGCCCGCGGCGGCCTTCATCGAGCCCGCCCCCTGGTGACTGCCTCCATCGCGGTCTGCCCGTGAACCTGCTGCAGCGGTGCCGCGGATCGCGCCCCCGCTGATCAGTCCGACCGAACTGCACGACGGGCGGACATCCTCGAGGCGGCGCCGCGGAACGCCGCGGGCCGGCTCAGTGGCGTTCGGCCAGGGCGGCGAGGCGGTCCAGGGAGGCGCGCAGCTTGCCGCTCGTGGTCTCCCGGGCTCGCTGGAACCGTTTCTCGTCGGTCAGCCGGGTCCAGTCGTAGGTGTGGGTGACCCGGGTGAGCGCGTCGCCGACCGGCTCCAGTTCCCAGCGCCACAGGTGCCCGGCCGGTGCCCGGGCGGGATCGGCGGGGGTCCAGGCGAGCCGCCGGCCCTCCTCGAACTCGACGACGTGGTTCTCCCGGACGCCGCCGTTGGTCAGCGCCATCGAGAACATGTCGCCGGCCCGGCGGATCCGCTCGTCGGTGAGTGCCTTCGCGAGGTTGTCGTTGCCGTCCCACCGAGGCTGCTGCACCGGATCGGCGATCAACTCGAAGATCGCCCCTGCCCCGGCCGAGATCTCCCGGCTGGCACTGACAACCCGCGACACCGTCCCATCCGTCATGCGCTCATCGAATCACTCCCGGCGGCACGGGGACCCAGGTCGGTGGCCTCGTCGACCTCACCTTCTGCGCGACGGACGTCGACCACGCCAGGGCGGCGTCGCTGGCACCTTCGGCCGGCAGGAAGTAGCCGTGGTGGGTGCCGCCGTGCTGGCTCACCAGCTCCATCCACCGGCGGGCGAAGCGCTCGAAGGCGTCCAGTTCGCTCGGGTCGACGGTGTAGTGCACGACGCAGGTGATCATCGCGTGATTCTGCCCGGGGACCGGCGGGGTGAACGCATTTCAGGAGGGGTCACGGTGACGGTCGGGCTCCTACGTTGGAGTCCGGGAGTCGCGCACCACGCCGGCCGGCGTTCTCGCGGCGACGCCCGGGAGGAGCGCCATGTGCCGGCACGGGCCAGTGCAGAGCCAGCGGCGCGGTGACGACGACGCGGTCACGCCCCGCGGGTCAGGGTGATCGCGTGGTCGGCGTAAGGAGGCCCCGAAGGAAGTTGCGGTTCGGGCTCGGTCAGCTCGACCGCTGGTCCGCGCCCTCGGGTCAGGCCGTCCGCAACGCGGTCTACCGAGCCCTGTTCGCCATCGGCGACGGCTCGGTGTTCCGGGCGTACCGGACCATCCGGCGGGCGTCCTCGGGCGAGGTGCAGGTGGAGGTGCGCGACGACACCGTTGTCACGGTGCAGCTCGCCGACGAGGACGCCTACGACATCGTCTACATCGGCGACCCGCAGAAGGCGCCCGACATCGGCCGTCCCGCGGATCCACCGGACTGACCAGCGGGACTGTCGCCTTGACCGTACATCTCGGCATGATCAGTGCTTGCAGCGTCCATTGCCACCGAACCAGCGCGGGTGATAGATCTGGGCCTACGTCTGGTCCGCCGGCCGTCAGGAGGAAAGATGTCCTCGATCGAGATGCCCGAGGCCGGAGAGCCGGCCCCGATGGCGGCGCCTGAGCTCATCACGGCACCAGGAGAAGCCGAGATGCCCGGGCTCGACGTCTCCTCGCGGGTGCGGGCCCGCGACATCCAGATGGCCGCGGTGGCCGACGTCCGCCGTCGCGTCCTCATGGTCACCGGTGCCATCGACACCTCCGAGCACGACGTCTCGGTGTCGATGGCCCTGCCCGAGCCCGGCCGGTGGATGGTGATCAAGTCGGAGACCAACCTGACCGACCAGACCTGGATGGCCATGCAGGTCACCTGCGACGAGGAGAGCTCCTTCGTCGACGACCCGGACACGGCCGTGCTCTCCCGCCAGTTCGCGAAGAGCTTCATGACCCCGGACCTGCGCCGGCTCAGCTTCTTCGGCGGCGAGGTCCGACCGGGCGAGGCGGTGCTGACCATGTTCAGCATGGAGTTCGGCGGAGTCCGCCCGGTGTACGCGCACGCCCGCTACACCCCGGTGTCCACCGGCGATCCCGAGAGCATGGCCGAGCGGCTGGACCGCCTGGTCGCCGACGGGCTGCCGCAGCGGCCGGTCGTGGAGTTGATCGTCCCAGTCACGGTCGTCGGGTGACGCTGTTCGTCCCCGACCCGGTACTGCTCAGCTCCCCCCGGAGACGCCCGTTCCCCGGCCCGGACCCCCGGCCCCGGACCGGCCCGCCGCCGGCCACCGCGGACGTCGTGGTCGTCGGCTCCGGGCCGGCGGGTCTCTCGGTCGCCTCGGCGCTCTGGCACCGGGACGTCCGGGACGTCGTGCTGCTCGACCCGGCCGACCGTCCGTGCGGGCAGTTCCTGGACCGGGTCGACGGGCTGGACCAGCGGGTGCTGCGGTCGCCGTACCAGCACCACCCGGGGGTCGAGGGGTACCGCGACTGCGAGCTGCTCGACTTCGCCCGGCTGCACTGGTCCCGGCTCACCGCGGTGGAGCGCCGCGAGATCCGGATGGCCCAGGCCGGGCACCGCTCCGTCGTACCCGTCGATGTGTTCGAGGCCTTCTGCCGGCACGTCGCGGACGTCCACCACGTCACCGAACGGACCTGGCGGACGACCGCGCTGGCGGTCGAGCCCGCGGACGGCTCGGTCGTGGTCCGGACCGCGGCCGGGCCGGTCGAGGCCCGGTGCGTCGTGCTGGCCCTGGGCGAACGGACCCGCCCGGCCCCGGCCGGCTGGGGCGCCCGGACGCTGCCCGGGGTGTACCGCTGGGACGAGCCGGCGCCGGCCACCGGGTCGGTCGCGGTCGTCGGTGCCGGGCTCACCGCGGCCCACCTGCTGGCCGCCGCGCTGGACGCGGGCCGGGAGGCGCACTGGGTGCTGCGCGAGGACGCGGAGCGCTACCAGTGCTCGGACGTCAACGCGGCGTTCTTCCGGGCCGAGGGCCGGGCCCGCTTCGGGGCGGAGGTGTCCTGGGCGGACCGGGGCGCCCTGATGCGGCGGCATCGACGCGCGTCGATCATGTTCGAGTTCCGGCCTCTGCTGACCGCGGCCGAGGCGTCCGGCCAGCTGCGGGTCCATCGCGGCCGTACGGTCGACGGCCTGGCGGACGGTCCGGCGGTCCTGCTGGCCGGTGGTGACCGGGTCGCGGCCGACTCCGTGGTGCTGGCCCTGGGCACGGTGCCCTCGATCGGGACGGGCCTGCTCCCGGACGGCGCGGTCGGTGCCCGGGACGGCTGGCCCGACCTGGACGAGCCGACGCTGAGCTACCGCCGGGCGCCGGCGGTGTTCGCCGTGGGGGCCGCGGCCGCCATGGTGCTGGGCCCGGCCGCGCGGAACATCGACGGGCACCGCGTCGCCACCGCCCGGGTCGCGGGGGCGATCGCCGCCCGGGTGCGGACCCCGGTGGGCGTCGGCCATGTCTAGACCGGCGCCCGAGTTCCTGCTCCCCGGTGTCGACGACCCGGCGGCCACGGAGACCGGGGTGATCCTGCTCGGCCTCGACCCCGGCCGGTTGCTGGCGGGCCTCGGCCTGACCGTCCTGACCGGCGGTGACGATCCCGCCCTGGTCGCCCTCGCCGTGGACCGGGCCCGGCACGGGGCCGGACCGGTCGAGTTCGCCGTCCTGCTGGCCGCCGGCGCCCGGCGGTGGCAGGCCGTCCGGGACACCCTGCCCCGCGACCCGGTGGCCGACGCCTCGCCCCGGGCCGGCTGGGACCGCACGCTGCGGTCGCTGGCGGCCTGCGGTCCGGCCGACGCCGGCCCGGCCGAGTTGGCCTTCCTGGCCGCCTGCCGGATGCGCCGCCGGGCCGTCGACGACGCGTCCGCGAGCTGAGCCGACCCGATCCCGTCGACCGAGAGGACCACCGATGCCCACCCTGCCGTCGTTGCCGGACGGAGCCGTGCTCATGGACGTGTTCTCCGCGTACCCGGCGGGCGTCCAGCCGCTGCTCGAGCTGCACGAGGCGTTGCTGCGCGGACCGTCGCCGTTCTCGGTGGCCGAGCGCGAGCTCATCGCCGCGTACGTGTCCGGGCTCAACGACTGCTCGTACTGTCACGGCGTGCACACCGCGACCGCGGAGGCGTTCGGCCTCCCGGCCGGCCTGCTCGAGGCCGCGCTCTCCGACCTCGACGGCTCGCCGGTGGACGAGCGTCTCAAGCCGGTGCTGCGCTACGTCGGCAAGCTCACCCAGAGCCCGGCCCGGATCACCCCGGCCGACGCCGAGCCCGTCTTCGCCGCCGGCTGGACCGAGCAGGCGCTGCACGACGCGATCATGGTCAGCGCCCTGTTCAACCTCATGAACCGCATGGTGGACGGCCACGGCATCCGCGCGGACGCCGACTACTACCCGGTCTCCGGCCAGCGGCTGCACGACCGCGGCTACACCGGCCTGTCCGACCTGCTGCCCCACTGACCCGCCAGGGCCTGCCTCGTGCCCCCGGCCGGAGACAACCCAGAAGGCAACCGCGTCACCGGCTCCGTCACCGTCATGGCGGCCATCGCCTTGTAGCCCAGGCTCTGCCTACGTATCGGGCCTACGACTGTGGACGCCAGGGGGCGGTGTGCCCCCTGGCGTCCACTGGTTCCGTGTTGTGGGTGGTGGGTGTTACGGCGCGAGGGTGATGACGCGGGCGGCGTCGCTGGCGTTGTAGGAGTTGAGGGTGAAGTTGATGCCGGTCTGGTCGACGTACTTGGTGACCGAGTCGTCGAACTCCAGGCCCTGGTCGGTGCTGGTCGGGTAGGTCGTGCCGGGGGCCTTGAACAGAGCGGTGGTGGCCTGCAGGTCCGCGGTGCTGGTCGCCGTGGCGAGCACCTTGGTGCCGAACCCTTCGGAGCCGGTGAGGGTGTGGGCCGCGTTGTCGGAGCCCACGTGGTCGTCGTGCACGTAGTAGACGTTCACCTTGGTGCCGGCCGGGACGGTGGTGCCGCCGACGGTCAGGTTGCTGGTCAGGGTCTGGTTGTACCGCTCGGCGAAGCTGCGGACGTACTGGTCACTCTCCAGCGCCCCGACGTCCACCGAGGCCGGCGGGACGCTGGAGAACTGCACGTTCGTGCTGTGCTGCGGCTGCACGGTGACCGTCATCGGCCAGCTCGCTGACCCGAGGCCCGTTGTCGCGGTCACGGTGACCGTGGCCCGGCCGGCCTTGGTCGGGGTGCCGGTGATGCGGCCGCTGGAGTCCATGCGCAGCCCGGCCGGCAGCGTCCCCTCGGTGACCTGCGCCACGCCGCCATCCGTGGCCGCGGTCACGGTGAAGTCGTAGGGCTGGCCCAGCACCGCCGCCGGCGGCGTGCCGTTGATCACGGGCGGGACCGAGGCGAGCGGCGCGTGGAGCGTCATGGCGAAGAACCCGTTGGCGGCCAGGGCCGTCGCGTGGTAGCCGGCTGCGGCCGGGATGTTCTGTTGGCCGTAGGCGTTGCCCGAGCCCCAGGAGACGAGGCTGCCGTCGGATTTCAGCGCGACCGCGAAGTCGAAGCCGACGGCCACGTCGACCACCCCGGACCTCGCGGCGGCCGGCGTCGGACCGATGGCGGTCGTGGAAGCGCCCCAGGTCACGACCGAACCGTCGCTCTTGAGCGCCGCGACATCGTTGCCGGAGGCGACGACCTTGACGACGCCGGACTTGGCGGCGTCCGGGACCGCTGTCCCACCGCCGCCGTCCCAACCCCAGGCGGCGACGGCACCGGTGTCGGTCAGGGCGACACTGAGCGCGTTACCACCGTCGATGCTCACCGCATGACCCTGGACTGCGGCCGGGACGTTGCTCTCGCCGGTCAGGCTCGAGCCCCCCCAGGTCTGGATGGTGTGGTCGGACTTCAGGGCCATACCGGCGTCGCTCGACGAGGCGATCTCAGTGACGCCGGTGAGCGGGGCGGTAGGGGTCTGGGAGCGCCCTTCGCCCCAGCCCACGAGCGAGCCGTCGGACTTCAGCGCCAGCGCCGCGCTGCCTTCGGCGTCGATGGCCACCACGCCGGACTGGGCGGCCGCCGGGATGGTGGACAGGTTCATGCTGTCGGTGCCCCAGCCGACCACCGAACCGTCGGTCTTGAGGGCCAGCCCGGTTTGCGTCGAGGCGGCGATGGCGACCACGCCGGACTGGGCGGCGGTCGGGACGTCCGTCTGCCTGGCGGCGTTCTTGCCCCAGGCGGTGATCGTGGCGGAGGCCGGCGTGGCGCCGGCGGACGGGGCGGCGAGGGCCAGCGCGCCGCCGACGACCGCGGTGGCGACGGCGGTTGCCGCGATGCGGGAGATGCGGCCGCGGTCGGTGGTGTCGGAGTTGGGTCGTTGCATAGTGGGATTCCTTCCGGATGAGGCGCGACGGGTTCGCGCAGGGAGGGCGAACAGGTAGGCCGCGGCGGGCGCTGCGGAATGACGGTTTGGCGTCGGGTAGCAGCCCGCCGAGGTCGTCGAAGACGACCACGCCGTTGCAGAGCCGGCTCCATCCCTGTTCGGGGTGGGCCGAGACGACCTTGGCTGCGTCGCGGTCGGGCCGATCGGCCGGCGGACAAGCGGCCGGTGCGGGCAGTTCGTCATCTCGGATGCTCCAGCGCGGCCGTGGCGCTGCTGACTCCCGGAGACTGTCAGTGCCGACCCGCGCCGTCTGTTCGCCGTAGAACGGTGCGTCTGTTCGGTTTCCGACCCTCCGGGCCGGCGACTGCACGGCGCGGCTGCGTACGTGGCTCGTCGGCCGGAGGCGGTCCCACCTGCTGCTCCCGCCCGGGCGGAAGAGGGTCGACCGGCGCGCCGGCAACGGATCGGGCTGAGCCCGTATAGCAGTCGGTCCTCTACGCCGACGGCGCCGTCGAGAGCAACGGCACCGCCTTCGACCAGTTCCGGGCGCAGATCGCCGAGGCCGCACTCGACCCGTTCCGCGGCTACGCCAACGCGTTGCGCGACAGCCTGCCCGACGCCGTGCAGGGACGAGGGTGGCCTGCAGGTCGACGTCGTCCACCCCGAACGCCTGGTTCCCGAGGCCGGTGACGTTGGTGGCGGAGATGGTGAACTCGGCCTGGTCCGCGGTGTGCGTGAACGGCATCGTGATCCGGTAGACCTTGTACGCGACGCCAGAGGCCAACGTGCCCAGGCCACGGCAAGGTCAACCCAGTCTCCGAGTGGGTCTGGTCGCCCGAGGTCACGCATCCCGCGCTGGTGAGCCGGGAGACCTTCCTCGCAGCCCAGAAGATCACCGACCGGCGCGCCCGAGTCCGGAGTGACGCCGGGCGCAACCAGCATCCGCAAACCCGACGTACCTACCGACTGCGCAGCTACGTGTTCTGCGCGCTATGCGGCCGACGGATGTGCGGGAAGTCCCGGCACGCGGACGACCTCTACTACGGCTGCCAGCCAGCGGGCGGTGCGCTGGAGGGGCACCCGAAGTCGCTCTGGGTCTCAGAGCCCAGGCTGGTGGCCGGCGTGTACGCGTTCTTCGCCAAGCACGTCTTCGGAGCGGACCGGCGGCAGTTGCCAGCCCAGCAGTACGACGGCTCAGACGACAGGCGGCGGGAGCAGGACATCGCGAGCATCCGGAGAAAGCAGGACGACATCGCCGCCCGGCGCAAGCGGCTCGTTCGATCGCTTGAGCTGACCGATGACCCGGACGGCGACCTGGTCCGCGACGTCAACGTTCGCCTCGCCGAGCTGCGCGCCGACTCTGAACGGCTCGCCAACGAGGCCGCGGGACTGGAAGGCGCCGTCCCGGACGTAGCGCTGCTCGACTCGCTGCCGGTCGCCGACGTCGACCTGGCCCGGCTGCCCGACGCCCAAGCCCGGGCGCTGTTCGATGCGTTCCGGCTGGAAGTCCGCTACGACCGGACGGCCAACGTCGCCCACTGTCAGGTCACGGTCAGCGCGGACACCCGGCTGGATCCCGTTACCTTCTGCGTGGTGCCCCCGGTGGGAGTCGAACCCACACTGAGACCCTTTTAAGGGGCCCGCCTCTGCCGTTGGGCTACGGGGGCGCAACTCCCTGTGAGGGTAGCGGGGGTCAGCGCGGGGTGACGACGAACTGTCGCAGGTGCAGGTCGAGGAAGGTGACCGGACCGCGCGGGCCGGGAAGGTGGTCGACGTTGATGCCCGTCTCCGGGACGCCGAGCAGCTTGAAGCCGTCCAGCAGCCGGGTCGTCACGTTCCAGAACGCGCCGGTCCCGTTGTAGGCGGACAGGAACTCGTCGGCCGCGGCCGCGTCCTCGGTCGCGATTCCGGCCGCGAGCCCCGACGTCGAGGCGTCCGCCAGCCGGGCCGCCTCGGCCGGACCGCCCACCGGCGCGATCGTCACCGTCGCCTCGCGGCCGTCCTGCAGCGCCCACTCCAGGCCGAGCTCGTGGTCGTGCGGCGGGAGGTCGGCGGCGATCCCGAGCCGGTCCAGCACCGTACGGACAGCCGGGACCAGCTCGTCCCAGCGGTCCCGTACGACCAGCAGCAGGTTGAGCCGGTTGCAGACGCCGAGCCGGTCCAGGCTCTCCTCCACCAGGGCCAGCGCCTTGCCGCGGTCGGCGCCGGCGTCGAGGTAGAGGACGCCGCCGCCGTCGGCGTGGGCCAGGGTCCGGACGCCGTGCCGCGCCGCCTCGGCGGTCAGCTCCCGGGTGCTGGCCCCGCTGCCGCGCAGGATCACCAGCGGGACCAGGTCGGGCTGGGCCACCAGCGACCGGGCGGTCTCCCGGCCCGGCACCCGGACCAGCTGGATCGCGGCCGGGTCGAGCCCGGAGGCGTCCAGGGCCGGCGCGATCACCTCGTCCAGCAGCGCGACGGCCGAGCCGATCGCGGCCGAGCCGGTCCGCAGCACGCCGGCGTTGCGGGACTTCAGCAGCTGGGAGGCGACGTCGACGACGACGTTCGGGCGGGCCTCGAAGTTGGCGCCGATCACGCCGACCGGCTTGCGGCGCTCCTCGACCAGCGCGCCGGGCAGCTCCCGGACGACCCGGGACCACTGGGGATGCGGGACGTCGGCCAGCACGCGCAGCTGGTGCGCCATCGCCTCCAGCCGGGCCGGATCCAGCCGCAGCCGGTCGGTCATCGCCGGCGGCAGCCCGCCGGCGGCGACGTCGGCGGCGTTCGCGGCGAGTACGGCGTCGGCGGAGTCGAGCAGCCGGCCGGCGATCGCGAGCAGGGCCGCGTCGATCGTCTCCGGGCCCGCGGCGGCGATGCTGCCGGCGGCGGCGTGCGCGGACTCGGCGCATCCCCGGACGGCGTCGGCGACCTGCGTCATGCCGCAGACCCTACGACGGGCGCCGCGCGGGCGGGGTATCGGACAGGCGGGCTTCGGCGCGGTGCCGACGGTCAGAGCGGTCGTGGCGTTATGTTGCGGACCGTAGCGGGCCGGGAGGTGCGATGCGGAGCAACGTTGTCCTGGCCGGAGCACTCGTCGTCACGCTGGGCGTCGTGCTCGCGACCGGGAGGTCCGGGACGACCCCGGCCCCGGCGAAAGCCCCCGCGGCCCTCGCCGCCGCCGCCGCCGTACCGGCGATCGCGCTGGAGCCCGGTCAGCGCCCGCCACAGTTCGTCATCGTGTCCTTCGACGGCGCCGGCGACCACGACAAGTGGACGTTCTGGCGCGGCGTCGCGGCGAAGTCCGGGATGCGCTTCACCGGCTTCCTGTCCGGCGTCTACCTGCTCGACCGCGACCACCGCACCGACTACACCGGCCCCGGCCACGCCGCCGGCGCCAGCTCGCTCGGCAGCTGGAACACCCCGGCCGAGGTCCGGACGCTCGTCCGCGACCTCAACTCGGCGTACGGGGCCGGGATGGAGATCGGGACCCACTACAACGGCCACTTCTGCGCCGGCTCCGCACCGTCCGGCGGCGACTGGTCCACCGCGGCCTGGTCCAGCGAGCTCAGCCAGTTCTTCCGGTTCTGGACGGCGCACCACGACCTGACCATCCCCGCCTCGACCGTCCGAGGTGGACGGACGCCGTGCCTGGAGGACCAGCCCGACCAGCTCGGCCCGGCGCTGAAGGCCAAGGGCTTCAGCTACGACACCAGCCGGACCGCGAACGGGATCTCCTGGCCGGAGCGGGACCGGTGGGGGCTGTGGGAGTTCCCGCTGGCGTACGTGCCGCTGGCCGGGACCGGCTCCGGCGTCATCTCGATGGACTACAACTTCTGGGTCAAGCAGACCGGCAACCCACCGTCCACACACGACACCGCGGCCAGCTCGCGGCAGGTGCTGCAGACGTACCGGGCCATGTACAAGGCCGCCTACAGCGGGAACCGGGCGCCGCTGGTGCTCGGCAACCACTTCAACTCCTGGAACGGCAACGCCTACACCCAGGCGCTCGCGCACTTCGTCGAGGAGACCTGCCGGAAGCCGGAGACGCGCTGCGTGCCGTACCGGGACGTGATCGCCTGGATGCAGGCGCAGACGCCGGCCACGCTGAAGGCCCTGCAGGCACGCCCGCCCGTCTACACCGTCGGCTGACGCTGGCTGCGTCACGGCCTCGCGCGGCGGCTGACACGGCCCGGAAAGAGAGGACCTGGTCCATAGGCGACGCTGGGACCTCGCTCCGCCTCGGACGTCTTCGTGAGTATTCCGCGGTTCACCAGGTCCCCCAGCAACCGCGAGGCCGGAGAGGCATCGAGATCCAGCATCAGCTTGACCATTCGCGCGTTGACCTCGCCGGCCTCCTCGACGAGACCGATGATCTTGCGGTCGTACTCGTCCGGGGTCCTGCGGCGGTAGGTGAGCGCTGGGCCGAGCGCGGCAACGGCATCCTCCCGGAGCCGGCCGCTCGGCCACCAGGGTCGCGATCCGAACGGTCGACATCGGCTGACAGGTGGTTCCGATGCGCTCGGTCGAGCGCCCTGCCACGGCATGGACCTCCGGGCTCGAGGGCACGTCCACGATGAGCAGATCGACCTCGCCCACCCTGAATCGGGCGACACCGACTATCAGAGCAGGGTCTGATCTCGTAGATCCGACGCTGCGTGAGTTGCGGATCGAGGGTGCAGCCCACGAGAGCCTCGGCACCGCTCCTGTCATCGGCGACGCCGACGATCAAGCGTCCGCCCTGGACGTTGGCGAAGCACGCCGCCGCATGGGCGAGATCCTTGAGCGTATCGGGCAACGACCTGCCCTGCGTCGTGAGATCGAGGACCTCGCTCTTGACACTGCTCGCCGTCGCACCCGCCAGGACCGCATCGATGGCCGCCCGGACACCGGCGGTCACCGGCGGCCGGAGTTTCGCGTGGTTTGCGGATCACCACAGCTGCGAGGGCAGCGCAAAACTGGACGCAAACCCGCACCTGAAGAGTCAGCCGGCCTCGCGGGCGGCGCCGGGGAGGGTTGCCGGGTTGGGCAGCGCGGCCAGCTCGAACTCGCGCCGCGGCTGCTGCAGCTGCCCGAGGGAGACGACCTCCCGCGGGAAGAAGATCGCCAACGTCCAGTCCGCCAGCACCCGCACCTTCCGGTTGAGCGTCGGCACCCGGGAGAGGTGGTACGTACGGTGCATGAACCAGGCCGGCCAGCCCCGCAGCTTGATCCCGTACACCTCGGCGACGCCGCGGTAGAGGCCGAGGCTGGCGACCGAGCCGACGTACTTGTGCCGGTAGTCCACCAGCTTGCGGCGGCGTAGCGCGGCCACGATGTTCGCCGCCAGCGTCTTGGTCTGGCGGACCGCGTGCTGCGCGGACGGGCCGGTGAACGAGCCCGGGTTGGTCAGGTCCGGCACCGCGGCGCAGTCGCCGGCGCTCCAGGCGTCCTCGACGCCCTGTACCCGCAGGTCGGCCGTGCAGGTCAGCCGGCCCTTCTCGTCCAGCGGCAGGTCCGTACGGGTCAGCACCGGGTTGGCCTTGACCCCGGCGGTCCAGACGACCGTCTCGGCGTCGAACTCCTCGCCGTCGGAGAGCACGACGTGCCCGTCGGTGAGCGACTCGACCCGGGTGTTGAGCCGGATGTCCATCTTCCGCTTGATCAGCTGCTGCACCGTGTACTCCGACATCGGCACGCTGACCTCGGGCAGGATCCGCCCGGTCGCCTCGATGAGCACCCAGCGCATGTCGTCCGGGGTGACGTCCTCGTAGTAGCGGGTCGCGTACCGCGCCATGTCCTCCAGCTCGGCGAACGCCTCGATCCCGGCGTAGCCACCACCGATGAACACGAACGTCAGCGCGCGCCGCCGGTGCTCCTCGTCCGACACCGAGGCCGCGTAGTCCAGCCGGGACAGCACGTGGTTGCGCAGGTAGATCGCCTCGCCGACGGTCTTGAACCCGATCCCGACCTCGGCCAGCCCGGGGATCGGCAGGGTTCGCACGATCGAGCCCGGGGCGACCACGATCTGGTCGTACGGGACCTCCTCCTCGGGGCCCTCGACCGGCAGCAGGGTCGCGACCCGGCGGCCGTGGTCGACGCCGGTGACCATTCCGGTGACCACCCGGCAGTGCTTGAGGACCTTGCGCAGCGGCACCACCACGTGCCGCGGCTCCAGCGAGCCGGCCGCCGTCTCCGGCAGGAACGGCTGGTACGTCATGTAGTTCTGCGGGTCGACGACCGTGATCCGGGCCTCGTTGCGGCGCAGCTTCTTCTGCAGGCGCAGGGCGGTGTACATGCCCACGTACCCACCGCCGACAATGAGGATGTGCGGCCTGTCCGGCATGCGCCGAGACTACCCAGATCTGGCGCCCGCGCGACTGAGCACGACGGGCACCGCGATCGCGGCCACCACGGCGACCACCCCGATCAGCTCCAGCGGCACCGACCCGCCCGGCTTCCCCAGCGCCAGCGCCAACGTGGCCACGCCTGCGGTCAGGATCAGCACGATCCCCCCGTGCCGGCCGAAGCGGACCAGCACGTCCCGGTGCACGCGCGCGCGGTTGGGCAGCGCGGCGGCCAGCGCGGCGGTCTGGTGGTGCGCGGCCAGCGCCAGCGTGAGGAGCACGGTGCCGAGGACCGGGGCGGTGTCGACGCCGTAGTGCAGCACCCAGCCGAGCCCGGCGCCCGCGATGACCACGCCCGGGCCGAGACCGGCCGGGTTCGCCGCCGCCGACAGCAGCCCGAACGCGCCGAGGATCGTCACCACCAGCGGGATGCCGCCGCCCCAGCCGCCCGCGACCAGCGCGCCCGCGCCGGCCAGGACCTCCAGCCCGCGGATGATCTGGACGGGCCGGGACCAGCGCAGGATCTCGTGCGGGTCGGGGATGATCATCGGCCCGCCTTCGCGGCCCGGGCGGCCCGGCCCGCGTCCCGCAGCACCGCGTCCAGGCTGCCGCTGCCCTGCCAGGCCACCACCGGCACCCCGAGCTCGGCCAGCCGGTCCAGGTCGGCGTCCCGGCGCAACCGCCAGATCCGGAACGCCAGCCCCGTCCAGGGGCCGCGCTCCTCCGGGCGCAGCTCCGCCGGCAGCGTGTCCACCGCGACCACCGACCGGCCGGAGCGGGCCAGCGTGGCCACCGCGGCCAGCGAGTCCGACGTCGCCAGCGGGCTGAGCAGCACCAAGAGCGCGCCGGCCGAGCCGAGCAGGCTGACCTCGGCCGCCGACGGGGCCGCCCGGCTCTGGCCGGCCTTCGCGTCCAGCAGCACGTCCAGCAGCCGGACCAGATGGTTGCGGCCGTTGCGGGCCGGCACCGTCCGCTGCGGCCGGCCCAGGTCGATGAGCCCGACCCGGTCCCCCACCCGCAGGTAGTGCTCGGCCACCGCGGCCGCGGCCCGTACGCCGACGTCCAGCGAGGTCTCCGGGGCGCGGCCGAGGTCCTGCCCGCTGTCCAGCACGAGCAGCACCTCGGTGTCGCGGTCGGAGTACATCGCGGTCACGTGCAGCTCGCCGGTCCGCCCGGTCACCCGCCAGTTGATCCGCCGCAGCCGGTCGCCGGCCTGGAACGGCCGTACGCCGGCGACGTCGCCGCCCTCCCCCGGCCGCCGGGAGCGGTGGCCGCCGACCAGGCCCTCGGCCCGCGGCACCGTGTCCTCGGCGTCGAAGTCGTCCCGCAGCGGCCAGGTCGTCACCGGCACGGAGTCGGTCGCTACCCGCGGCCAGCTGAGCATCCCGTACCCGGCGGTCGCCCTGAGGTAGGCCGGCCCGGCCTGGCGGCGGCCCCAGCGGGTGGCCCGGAACGAGAGCGTCACCTCGGTCGGCCCGTCGGCGACGACCGCGACCGCGCCGGTCAGCGGCTGCAGCCCGGCGGGCAGGGCCACCTCGACCGCCGCCACGTCCACTCCGTCGGGTACGTCGACGACCACCGTCGCGGTCGCCCGGCCGCCCTCCAGCAGCGCATCGACCGGCCCGGTCAGGGTCAGCGACGGTGCCGCGACCGGCCGCCCGGCCAGCCCGAGGCCGGCGCCGAGCAGCAACGGCGCGGCCAGCACGACCAGGTCGGCCCGTCGCAGCAGCACCGCGACCAGCAGCAGCGCGGCACCGAGCACGACCGCGCGGGCCAGCGCCGCGGTCGGCCGCCAGCGCGGCGGGCCGATCGCGATCCGGACGCCGTTCCGGACCCGGGCCCCGTTCCGGGCTTGTGCTCCGTTCCGGCCTCGGGCCCCGTTCGGGCCTCGGGCCCCGTTCCGGCCTCGGGCTCCGTTCCGGCCCTGGGCTCCGTTGCGGGCTTGGGCCCCGTTCCGGCCTTCGGGCCCGTTCCGGCCTGGGGTGCTGGGCACGGCTCAGCGGGCCGCGACCGGCATCCGCACCGCGGTCGGCGGCGTGGGCACCTCGCCGAGCACCTCGCGGACGACGTCCTCGGGCGACACCCGGCGCAGCCACATCTCGGGCTTCAGCGTGAGCCGGTGGCCGAGCACCGCGACCGCGACCGCCTTGACGTCCTCCGGGGTGACGTAGTCACGCCGGCGCAGCACCGCCAGCGCCCGGGACACCAGCAGCAACGCCAGCGCGCCCCGGGGCGAGGCGCCGACCAGCACCTGCTGCCGGGTCCGGGTCGCCACGGCCAGGTCCACGCAGTAGCCGGCCACGGTGTCCTCGACCTCGACCCGCTCGATCGCCCGCTGCGCCCGCAGCAGCCCGGTCGTGTCCAGCACCGGCTCCAGCACCGTCGCCTCCCGCTGCCGGGCCATCCGGCGGCGCAGCACGTCCAGCTCCTCCGCCCGCTCCGGGTAGCCGAAGGCGACCCGGAGCAGGAACCGGTCCAGCTGCGCCTCCGGCAGCGGGTACGTCCCCTCGTACTCGATCGGGTTCGCGGTGGCGATCACGTGGAACGGCTCGGGCAGCCCGAACGTCCGGCCCTCGACCGTGACCTGCCGCTCCTGCATGGCCTCCAGCAGCGCCGACTGCGTCTTCGGCGGCGTCCGGTTGATCTCGTCGGCCAGCAGCAGCCCGCAGAACAGCGGCCCGGCCCGGAACGCGAACTCCGACGAGCGCTGGTCGTAGACGAAGGAGCCGGTCACGTCGCTGGGCAGCAGGTCCGGGGTGAACTGCAGCCGGCGGAAGTCCAGCCCGAGGGTCTGGGCCAGCGACCGGGCGGCCAGCGTCTTGCCCAGGCCGGGGTAGTCCTCCAGCAGCACGTGGCCGCCGGCCAGGATCCCGGCCAGCACGATCGTCAGCGCCCGGCGCTTGCCGACCACGACCTGCTCGACGGAGTCCAGCACCGCCTCCCCCGCGGCCCAGACGTCCGACAGCGGCAGCGGGGTCAGATCCGTTCGAGGGCCTCCACCATTCGCGAGAGCTGGGCCCGGCTCGGACTGCGCGCCGGCGGGCCTGTCATCAACTGCCACAGCGGTTCTCCCAGGATGGAACGGGCTCGGTCGGGGTGGGTGCGCGGGTCCACCCCGCGCCGGGTACGCAACAGGTCCGTGGCCAACGCCACCAGCTCGGGCCGGACCCGCTCCCGGAACCGGTCGGCGTCGGCCGCGCCCCAGGACAGCCGGCTCTCCAGCGAGGTCAACAGCAGCAGTCCGTCGTCCGGCGGACCGTCCGGCCGCAGCTCCGGGGGCGGCTCCTGCGGCGGCACGACCAGGCGGGCCAGCCGCCAGGTCAGCCCGACCGCGAGCCCGACCACGATGCAGATGTCGGGCTCGGCCTTGTAGCCGAGCGTGTACGCGATCAGGGCCAGCAGGACGCCGGCCGCGGCCGCGGCGGCCAGCACCAGGAGCGGTTCCTTGAGCTTCACCGGCGGCCCACCGGGTTGGCCTCCAGCTCGCCGCGCAGCCGCTCCAGCGCCTCCCGGGCCTCGGTCCGGGCCGACTCGGGCAGCTGGTGCCGGGAGAAGCGGGCCTCGCGGTAGAGCTCGGCCAGCCGCAGCAGCGGCCCGGACGAGACGCCGTGCCGGTCGATCAGCCGGCCGGCCAGCTCCGAGGGGGTGTCCGGGGCGGCGCGGTGGGTGCCGGCGTCGGCCGCGGCCCGCTCCAGCAGCACCCAGCTGGCGATCACGCCCTCCCCCGGCCCACCCTGGTCCAGCTCGACGAGACCGCGCTCGACCGCCGCCGTCAGCGCGGTCGCCTCGACCTCGTCGTCGACCTCGGGCGGCTCGTCCTCGGCCCGCTCGCGCCGCAGCCAGGGCAACAGGCCGCCCGGGATCCAGAGCATCGCCGGCCCCCAGATCAGCCCCATCACCAGCGGCGCGACGAACAGCGCGGCCGCGAGCCAGACCTGCCAGCTGGGCACGTGGGTCGGCTCGCTCGCCGCCCCACCGGGGTTGGGGGATCCGCCGTCCTCGACCTGGGTCCGGGTCGCGACCGGTGGCAGCAGCACCGTCGTCGCCTCGACAGCCGGGCGCTTGGCCAGCGCCGGCGTCCGGTCGCTGCGGGCGGCCAGCGTGACCAGGCCCAGCGCGCCCAGCACGACGATCGCGACCGCGACCAGCCGAGCCGTCTGCTGGGTTCCCCGCATCGCCTCAGCGTCCCACAGCCGCCCCACGGGGTTCCGTCACGATTCGGGCGCGGTCGAGGACGGCGTCGAGCATCGGCTCGGTCAGCTTGCCGGTGAACGTGTTCTGCTGGGAGACGTGGTAGCAGCCCAGCACGGTGATCCCGCCGACGACGACCTCGGCCCCGTGCGCGAAGGCCGGGCGCGGTGATGGGACGTCGGCCAGCCCGGCCTGCTTGAGCGCAGGCCACAGCGACTGCCAGCCGAACGCGCCGAGCACCACGATCACCTGCAGCGCGGTCAGCAGTTGCAGCTCCCGGGCCAGCCAGGGCCGGCAGGCGTCCCGCTCGGCCGGGGTCGGCTTGTTCGCCGGCGGCGCACACCGGACCGCGGCGAAGATCCGGGTGTCGGTCAGTTCCAGGCCGTCCCCGGCGTGCACCGAGGTCGGCTGGTTGGCCAGCCCGGCCCGGTGGAGCCCGGCGTAGAGCCAGTCGCCGCTGCGGTCGCCGGTGAAGACACGGCCGGTGCGGTTGGCGCCGTGCGCGGCCGGCGCCAGGCCCAGTACGCCGATGCGAGCGGTCGCCGGCCCGAAACCGGGCGCCGGCCGGCCCCAGTACGGCTCGGCGGCGAAGGCGGCCCGGCGGGTGACCGCGACCTCCTCCCGCCAGGCGACCAGCCGCGGGCAGGCCCGGCAGACCGACACCCGCGCGTCCAGCTCGTCCACTGTGGACACCCGGGTCAGCCGGGCGACGTCGGCCGGGCTCCGGGCGACCGGGGTGTCCGGGGTGGCGAGGTCGCCGGGCCAGCCCGTACCGGGCGGGACGGAGGCTGGGTTCTGCACCGGACCATCCTGGCCCACGTCGCCGGTCCGGGGACTTTACCCGTCGGTAACTCTCACTCACCATGACGACATGACCGCGGTCGGCTCGGCTCCCGGCACCGGTTCGGCTCACGCCGGGGCTGCGGTCGGGGCGTTGCTGGCGGGCGGGGGCGGGGCGCTGGTCGTGTACGGCGGGTCCGCCGCGGCCCGGGCCGCGTTGTTGCGCCGGGCCCGCCCGGCCGGCGTGCTGGACCTGCACACCACCGGCGTGCGGGCCGAGTCCCGGCTGCGCGGCGCCGCCCTGCACCGGCTGCTGCGCCCGCTCACGCCGCTGGTCGGCGGGCTGCCCGGGCCGCAGGCGGCGGCGTTGCTGCGGGTGCTCGGCCACCGGGCCGGGCGGGTCGACGAGCTGGTGCTCGGGACCGCCGTACTCGACCTGCTCGCCGCCGCGGCCCGGGACCGGCCGGTGCTCTGCCGGGTCGAGGCGGCCGAGCTGCTGGACCCGCTCTCGGTGGATGCGCTCGGCTTCGCCGGCCGGCGCCTGGCCGGCAGCCGGGTCGCGCTGCTGGTCGCCTCGTCGCTCGGCCCCTGGGACGGGATCCCGGCAGTCCCGCTGGCCGGGCCGCCGGTCGCCGTGCCGCGGCTGACCCCGCAGCAGTGGCAGGTCGCCCGGCTGGTCGTCGCCGGCGCCACCAACCGGGAGGTCGCCGCGCAGCTGGTGCTCAGCCCCCGTACGGTCGAGCACCACCTGCGGCACATCTTCGCCCGGCTCGGCGTCCGCTCCCGGGTCGAGCTGACCGGGCTGCTGGTGGGCTCGGCCGGACCGCTGGTCAGTTCTGCAGGAACTGCCGGTGCCGGCTAACCGGCGGAACGACCAAGAAACTGGATCACCGCGGTGAGCACGAACGGGTCGACCAGGAACCCGAGGTGGTTCTGGCAGAGCACGAAGTGGTTGCTCGCCCCGGCCAGCGGCGTGCTCGTGTACGGGATGATCACGCCGTCGCAGGGCGAGTACCAGGTCGCGTAGCGGGTGTTGCCGGGCGTCTCGTCGCCGGCCGTGTACTGCGTGATGAACGACGAGCCCGGCGCCATCTCCTGGCAGCTGACCAGCGCGATGCAGGCGAACGCGGACGTGGTGCCGTGGTTGGCCCCGGCGATCGAGGCGACGTGCCGGACCTTGGGCTGGCCGCCGAGCTCGTTGACGTACCAGCCGGTGACCAGGCCGCCCATCGAGTGGTTGACGATGTCGACCTGGGCCGCGCCGGTGCGGGCCCGGACCTGGTCGACCATCGTGCCCAGGCCGCGGGCGCTGACCTTGTTGTCGCCGGCCCAGTTGTAGTCGTACGTGTAGAGCTCGGAGCTGGTGTAGCCGGCCAGCCTGAACGCGGCGATCGCGGCGACCCAGTTGCTGGCGTCGCCGGCGAAGCCGTGGACGAAGATCACCGGGGGGTGGGCGGTCGCGGCCTGGGCCGGGGCGGCCGGGGCGGCCGCGAGGGCGAGCGTCGCAGCGGCGGTGGCCAGCAGGCCGGCGAGGACTCGGCGCATGAGGGCTCCTTCGGCGGGAACCCCCACCGTCCTGCTTCCACGGACGCGCGCGCATCGGTCAAACCACGGGTGTGTGCTCTGAGCGGAAGCCCTGTCCCGGTCCTTCACCGGCTGGCAGCGTGCGTGACGTGACGTTCTCCGGGGCGGTGGCGACGGCGTACGCGGCCCATCGGCGCGGGTATCCGGAGCCCGTCGTCGACCTGCTGGTCAAGACGCTCGGCCTGCCCCGGTCCGCCTCCGTGCTCGACCTCGGGTGCGGCACCGGACAGCTGACCGTCCCGCTGGCCCGGCACTTCTCCCGGGTCGTCGGCGCCGATCCGTCGGCGGACATGCTGGCGCTGGCCCGGTCCGGTTCCCCTGACGCTCCCGCCGCCTGGCTGCTCGCGGGCGACGCCGACGTGGCCCGGCTGCCGCTGCTGGCCGGACTGGACGCGGTCACGATCGCGCAGGCGATCCATCTGCTCGACCGGCCGCTGCTGTTCCGCTCGCTCGCGACCTCGATGAGCCCGCGTGGCCGGATCGCGATCATCGCGAACGGAAGCCCGCTCTGGCTGCGGGAGCTGGACTGGTCGCGGGCGCTGCGGGCGTACCTGGAGGAGTGGCTGGGAGCGCCGGTGAGCTCGTCCTGCGGTACGGACGCCGCCAGCCGGGCCGGCTTCCGCGCCGAGCTCGCCGCCGCGGGCTTCCCGGCCGCGGTCGAGGTCTCCTACGACTACACCGAGAGCCACTCGCTCGGGCGGATCGCCGGCAACGTCTGCTCGGCGCTCTCGCCCGCGCAGCTGCCCTCGTCGTCGTCCTCCTTCGAGGACGGGCTGCGGGCCGCGCTCGGGCCGGGTCCGTTCGCGGAGGACGTCAGGGTGTCGATCCTGGTGGCGGGCCGAGGAGATGGCCCACGTCGTTGACCGCGACCAGCCGCGGCGGCCGGCCCGGCGGGTAGTCGATCACGGTCAGGCCGGTGTGCGCCGGCGCGAGTCGCAGCCAGGCCGAGGACGGGGCGTCGAGCGCGTGCCGGACGAACCAGCCCACCACGAACGCGTGCGTCACGATCAGCCGATCGCCGGGCCGGTTCGCGAAGCAGCGGACCGTGGCCTCGAGGGCGCGGCCGCCGGGATCGCCCTCGGCGGCCGGGATCCCGCTCGACCAGCCCGCGAACCACTGCGGGTAGCTGTCGTCGTCCGGACCCGGCAGCGGGGTGCGGTCCCGGACCAGCTCGGACTCCTCGGTCCGTACGCCGGTCAGCTCGCCGAGCAGCCGGGCGGTCTCGACGGCCCGGCGGGCCGGCGAGTGGTGGATCGTCTCCAGCGTGGTCGCGCGCAGCCGCAGTGCGAGCCGGCGCGCCTGCTCCCGCCCGGCCGTGCTGAGACCGGGATCGCTCTCCTCGGCCTCACCGGCCTGTTCGGCGTGACGTACCACGTAGAGCACGGGCGGAACCTACTCTGATCGGGTGGTTCCGACCCAGGCCGTGATCGTCGTCGACCTGCAGCGGGCGTTCGTCTCCGGTCCGGACGCGGTCGTCGGCGGCGCCGCGCTGGCCGCGCGGGTGGCGTCGCTGGTCTCGAGGGCCACCGAGGCCGGCGCGCTGGTCGTGCAGCTGCAGAACGACGGGCCGCCCGGGGCGGTCGACGAACCCTTCACCGCCGGTTGGGAACTGGCCGTGCCCGGCGGAGTGGTGGTGCGCAAGCGGACCGACGACGGCTTCGACGGCACCCCGCTGGCCGCGCTGCTGGCCGAACGGCAGGTCCGCCGGGTCATGGTCTGCGGCGTGCTCTCGGAGATGTGCGTGAGCGCGACGACCCGGGCGGCGCTCGCCCGCGGCTACGAGGTCGTGCTCCCGCACGACGGGCACGGCACGTACGACCTGGAGGACATCCCCGCCGCCGTCGTCGCCCGGGTCGCCGAGCACGCCCTCGGCGACGAGCCCTCCCTGGTCCCGTCGACCGCCGACGTCAGCTTCTGACCAGGTCGAGGACCCGGCGCAGGTTGTCCTCGGCCGGGTCGACCGCGTCGAGTGTGAGCTCCGGGTCGGTGACCGGACGGAACTCCCGCCGCATCCGTTCGACGTGGTCCCAGCCGACCTCGTGCCAGCCCGGGATGCCGCGGACCCGCCCCTCGATCCGGCTGCGGTGGACGGCTACGTCGCTGCAGACGCACTGGACCACGACGAGCTGCGCCTTCCGCCGCCACCGTGCTGCGACGTCGTCGTCCAGCACCGCGTCGACGACAGCGTCCTGGCCGAGCAGGACCTGGCGGGTGACCAGGCTGTCGAGCAGTCCGAAGTAGACGGCGAGCTGGGTCGGCCGGTCGGCGTGGTCGAGCACGCCGAGCGGCGCGAGCGCGCCGAGCAGCCAGTCGCCGGCGAACGCGGGCGCGCCGATCGCCCGGGCGACGCCCTCGGCCAGCGTCGATTTCCCCGTGCCGGGCAGTCCGGTCATCACGATCACGCCCATCCCACCAGCCTGCCCTCCCCGCGAGCCGGGCGCCGTGTCCTCCGCCGGCCCGGCCGAGTCGGCCTGCGGCGTGATCGATCCGGCGGATCAGCCCTTCTTGCGCTCGAACTGCTCACCAGCTACGTCCTCGACGCCTACCGCTGCTGGCCCCGGCGCTTACTGGTGTACTTCTCTGGCCGCGGGGCAGGTGTCGCCCGAGGTCAGGCCGGGTAGTCGCCGGAGAACACCGCGTTGGAGGAGGACGACCTGTGGCTGGAGCGGCCGGCAAGATCGGCTGGAAGATCGTCGCGTTGGCGTTCGCGGTGCCGACCGGCATCGCCGTACGCAAGGCGCTGGAAGCGGGCTGGAAGAAGGCGAAGCACGACGAGCCACCCAAGAATCCGGCCGCGCCCGGGACCGAGTGGTCCGAGGCGCTGATGTGGGCGGCCGTGTCCGGCGTCGCCGTCGCGGCGGCCCGACTCGTCGCGGCCCGCGGCGCGGCGGCGACCTGGAAGTCGCTGACCGGCAAGCTGCCGCCGGGCGTCGAGGACGCCGACGCCACCTGATCCGCACACCCGTCGCCGCCCGCCGCCCCTCTCCCGGGACCTGCGGGCGGCGCCGTCCCCGGCCTCCGGTCCGCCTTGATCAGCGGATGAGGACGAGGGGGCGTGGTCGGCCGTCCACCTCCTGCAGCGGCCAGGCCGGGTCGAGCGTGAGCACCTCCGGCCCGGCCGCGGTGGCCAGGACCGTGTCCTCGACCTTGAGCCCCGGCACGCTCGGGTTCCAGGCGAACGCCTGCGCGTCATCGACCGCCTCCGTGCAGGCCGGCGTGGCCAGGTGGTCCCGGCTGAGGTAGCCGGTCGGCCCGCCCTGATGATGCTTGCGCCATTCCTCGGCGTCGAACCCGTGCTCCCCGTACGCCGCGGTCCCGGCGGCGAACGTGTCCCGCACCAGCTGGCCCGGCCGGGTGGCGTCGAGGAACGTGGCCTCGACCCGGAGCAATCGCTCCTGGGCGTCGGTCTCGTCCGCGGTGAGTGGGCGGTGCGCGACGAACCGGGTGAGGTTCGCCCACAACCCGTGCCGGCGGGCGCAGACGACGACCATCACGAGATCGCCGGCCGGCGCCGCGGTGGGCAGCGGGTGCCGGTACCGGGCGATCCGGTCGGCGCCGGCGACGAGCAGCACCAGCGGATCGGCGCCACGGGCGGTGACCTCCGCTGCCGCCCGCGCCGCCCACTCGAACTCGCTGTCGCCCGGACCGCAGCCGGTCACGGCCGCGGTCAGCGCTTCGGCCGAGTCCCGGCCCAGCGCGCGGTAGAGCGCGACCTCCTGGGGCAGCAGCGAGCGCCGCGCGACCTCCAGTTCGGCGGTGACGTCCCGCCGTCCCGGCAGCAGCCCGTCGACCCCGACCCGCTCACCGGCCGGCAGGTGATCGGTCGCGTCCTCGATCCAGTCCAGGACGGTCCACTCGTAGGCCGGGTCGGTCAGTTCCTCGGCCGCGAGCCGCTCGGCCTCGATCCGGGAGGTGACGACCCGGGTGCCTTCCCTGGTGACGACCAGCGACGCCACGCCGAGCTCACCGCTCATGTCGATGTGGGTCCGCGCTCCCTCACCGGCCCAGGCGACGTTGGCCGGCCGGCGTAGCACCAGGGCGTCCAGCTCGTGCTCGTCGAGGAACCGGCTCAGCCGCCGGTGGCGTTCCGCGTACATCTCAGCCCTTCTCCGCGATCGACCAGGCGATGCCGTCGAGGATGTCCTGCTCGCTGACGATGACCTCGGCGGCGTCCAGCTCTTCGGTCAGGACGCGCAGGATCATCGCGCCGGCCGCGATCACGTCGACCCGGCCGGGCTGGATCACGGCCTTCGCGGCCCGCTCCGCCTTCGACGCCCGCAGCAGCCAGTCGGCGACGGCGGATACGTCGGCGGCGGCGATCCGGCTGTGGTGGGTGCGGGCGGGGTCGTACCGGTCCAGGCCGAGCGCGAGCGCCGCGACCGTCGTCACCGTCCCGGACACCCCGACGAAGCTGCGGGCCCGCTCGATCGGGACGTCCCGGCGGGCGTCGGCCAGCGCCACCCGCAGGTCGGCCTCGGCCGCGGCGATCTGCCCGGGCGTGGGCGGGTCGTCGTGCAGGTGCCGCTCGGTCAGCCGTACCGAGCCGATGTCCATGCTGTACGCGGCCTCGACGTGCCGCTCCCCGAGCACGAGCTCGGTCGACCCGCCGCCGATGTCAGCCACGAGTCTGGGCGAGGTGCTGTCGGTCAGCTCCCGGACCGCGCCGACGAAGGCCAGCTCGGCCTCCTCGTGCCCGGACACGACCTCCGGCTCGGCGCCGAGGGTCGCCAGCACCATGGCCCGGAACTCGTCCCGGTTGGCCGCGTCCCGGGTCGCGCTCGTGGCGACCATCCGGATCCGCTCGACCTGCTCCCGCTCGCAGTCGGCGGCGTACCCGGCCAGCGCGACCCGGGTCCGCTCGATCGCCTCCGGGGCGAGCCGGCCGGTGCGGTCGACGCCCTGCCCGAGCCGGACCAGCTCGGTCCGCCGGAGCACGTCGGTCATCGTCCCGGCGGCCTCGTCGTGGTCGGCGATGAGCAACCGGATCGAGTTGGTGCCGCAGTCGATGGCGGCGACGCGGGTCATGCCGGCTCCTCGACGCACGGCCCGGCCGACCACCACTCCCCGACCGCCGCCCGGACCTCGTCCCCGAGCGGGTTGACGCCCGGCCCGGCGGCGAGTGCGTGGCCCAGCAACGCGTGCAGGCACTTCACCCGGGTCGGCATGCCACCGGCGCTGACCCCGGCGATCTCCGGCACGTCGCCGAGCTCGCCTCGCCGCGCCACGTACGCCTCGTGCGCGGCCCGGTATCCCTCCGCCAGCCCCGGATCGGTCCGCACCCGGTCGGCCATCTCCCGCATGACCCCCGCCGCCTCCAACCGGCCGACGGCCGCGCTGGCCTTGGGACAGGTGAGGTAGTAGAGCGTCGGAAATGGTGTGCCGTCCGGCAGCCGCGGCGAGGTCTCCACCACGTCCGGCAGTCCGCACGGGCACCGGTGGGCGATGGCCCGCATCGCCCGCGGCGGACGGCCCAGCTGCGCCGCCACCACCGCCCGATCCCGCTCGCTCACGGCGCTCTGTGCCGGCGCCGACCCGTCTGCGGTGGTCGCGCCGGACGGGTCGGCGGTCATGGTGCGGACCCGTCCGCGGTGCGGACGGTCCCCCACAGCCGCCCGTACCAGGACCCGTCCTGAGCAACCTCGGGCACATCGGGCTTGGCGCTGCCGGCGGCGCCGGATCCGGACGGCGGCACCACGACGTAGACCGTCTCGCCGGGCAGCACGTAGTGCAGCCGGGCCCGAGCCTGCGCCCGCACGTACGCCGGGTCCGCGAGCTGCCGCTTGCGTTCCTCCAGCGCGGTCACCCGGACCTGGGCCTGGCGCTGCTGGTCCTGCAACCGGCCGATCTCTCCGCGCTGCGCGAGGAATTCCTTGGCCGGGTACGCGAGGCTGAGCACGAGCGCGCAGACCACGAGGCCGAGCACGGCGGCCCGTCCGGTGAGCCCACCCGGCGCCCGCCGCACCGGCGCCGGCAGCTCAACCCCGGCACTGTCCGAAGTGGACGACGGCGACCGGCGCCGGGCCGGTCTCGTCGAGCCGCGCCGGGCGGCCGGCGCCGGGCGCGAACCACGGCTCGCGCCGGGCCCGCTCCGCGCCGGGCCTCCGGGCCGGCCGGCCGCTCGACGAGACATCAGACCGCGCCCCCCGCAGCGAACCGGGGGAAGGCGCCGGCCCCTGCGTACCGCGCCGCGTCGTCCAGCTCCTCCTCGATCCGCAGGAGCTGGTTGTACTTCGCGACGCGGTCGGACCGGGCCGGCGCCCCCGTCTTGATCTGACCGCAGTCGGTCGCGACCGCGAGGTCGGCGATCGTGGTGTCCTCGGTCTCGCCGGAACGGTGACTCATCATGCAGCGGTAGCCCGATCGGTGCGCGAGCGAGACCGCGTCGAGCGTCTCGGACAGCGTGCCGATCTGGTTGACCTTCACCAGCAGCGCGTTCGCGGCCTGCTCGCCGATGCCGCGGGCCAGCCGCTCCGGGTTGGTGACGAACAGGTCGTCGCCGACGATCTGGATCCGGCCGCCGAGCAACGCCGTCATCCGGGCCCAGCCCGCCCAGTCCTCTTCGTCCAGCGGATCCTCGATCGAGACGATCGGGTAGGAGCCGACGAGGTCCTCGTAGTAGGCGATCATCTCGTCGGCGGTGCGGGTCTTGCCCTCGAACGTGTAGCCGTCGGAGCCGTGGAACTCGGTCGCCGCGACGTCCAGGGCCAGCGCGACGTCCCGTCCGACGGTGAAGCCGGCCTTCTCGATCCCCTCGATGATGAGGTCGAGGGCCTCGCGGTTGGCCGGCAGGTCGGGCGCGAAGCCGCCCTCGTCGCCGAGGCCGGTCGACAGGCCGCGGCCCTTCAGCACGGACTTCAACGCGTGGTAGGTCTCCGCGCCCCAGCGCAGCGCGTCGCTGAAGCTCGGCGCGCCGATCGGCGCGATCATGAACTCCTGGACGTCGACGTTGCTGTCCGCGTGGGCACCGCCGTTGAGGATGTTCATCATCGGCACCGGCAGCACGTGCGCGGTCGGGCCGCCGACGTAGCGGAACAGCGGCAGCCCGACGGACTCGCTCGCCGCCCGCGCCACCGCGAGGGAGACGCCGAGGATCGCGTTGGCCCCGAAGCGGGACTTGTCCGCGGTGCCGTCGAGGTCGGTCAGCTCCTGGTCGACCAGGCGCTGCTCGGTCGCCTCGAAGCCCACCAGGGCCGGGGCGATGTCATCGAGGACGGCCGTGACGGCCTTCTGCACTCCCTTGCCGCCGTAGCGCTCGCCGCCGTCGCGCAGCTCGACCGCCTCGAACTGGCCGGTGGACGCCCCGCTCGGAACGGCCGCGCGGCCGATCGTGCCGTCGTCGAGGGCGACCTCGACCTCCACGGTGGGGTTGCCGCGCGAGTCGAGGATCTCGCGGGCGCCGACGGCCTCGATGGTGGCCACGGGAGCACTCCTTCGCTGCAATGTCTGAGGGAAGAACGGGTCAGAGAGTAGTCGCCGTCAACGGCGGATCCCGGGACGCGGACAATCTGTGGACGAGCGTGCCGCTTGTGGACAACTGTTTGCGGCAAGGTCATGAACGCCTGCATAGTCCGGCCCGTGAACGCCCTCTGGCATCGCCGGCCCGTCAGGCATGTGATCTTCGGTCTGCTGCCCCTGCTGGTGGTCGGACCGGTCGTGATCGTCGTGCTGGCGGTGCGCCTCGCCCACGACTCGGCGCCGGTCCGCGCCGCCACGGCGCAGACGGCCGGGTCCATCGCGGCCACCGGCCTCGGCGACGACCGCAAGCAGCTGGAGGTGACCTGGACCGACGGCACCGGCGCGCGGCACACGTCGACCGTGCGCGCCGAGCGGCCGTCCGCGGCGGCCGTCGGCACCCAGGTGACCGTGCGATACGACCCCGCCGACACCGCCCGGGTGTTCGTCAACGGCGACGAGACCACGGCGCAACTGGCCGATCTCACCTTCGGCATCCTGCTGTCCGCGCTGCTCACCGCCGGGGTGATCCTCGCCAGCGTGGTGCACGTCGTCCGCCGGCGGGCGGCCGAGCGGCGACCGGCCACGATGATGCCGGTGACCTACGCCCGGTCGCGCTTCGGGATCACCCGCAGGGCCTGGCTGCAGGTGGAGGAGGGCGGGCGGACCTGGTGGGTCTCGGTGCACTGGGACCCGGTGCTGGAGACGCTCGAGTCCGGCGAGACCGCACTGGTGCACGGCCGCCCCGCCCGGGACCGGATGCTGACCTTCGACATCGACGGCACGCACGTCTGGCAGGCCGGTCGCCGGCGGCCGGCGGCGCCCCGGGGCGAGATCGACCGCGAGGGGATCGACCCGGAGAGCACCGACCGGGTGGTCGGCACCGATGTCCCGCTCAGCCGGCAGTTCCGGGCCGACGCCGGCCTGCTCGTGGCCGCGCCGATCCTGGGCATCCTCTGGGCATACGTGGACGACGGCGGGCGGGTCAGCTTCGTCCTGGCCACCGTGCTGGCCGGGGCGGCGCTGTTCTGGGTTCCGACCGTCCGGGGATCGGATCCGACGTGAGACCCGGCGGCCTAGTCGGTGCCGTCGGCCGAAGCGCCCTCGGCCGCGCGCAACGCGGAACGGTACGTGCGAGCGGTGGCGCGCAGTGCCGCCTCCGGGTCCACGTCCGCGTCGACCGCCTCGCCGACTATCGCGAAGAGCCGGGCGCCGAGGCCGTCGCCGGGCGCGGCCACGTCCAGACCGGCCTTGGCCGCCCGCCGCTGCAGCTTCGCCGCCAGCGCCAGGGCCGGCTGCCCGAGCGGCACGCCGTCGGTGACCGACTCGCGCCGCTTCTCCGCCGCCTTGATCTCGTCCCAGTTCGCCGCCACCTCGGCCACGCCGCCGACGACCCGGTCGGCGAAGACGTGCGGGTGTCGGCGGATCAGCTTGGCCACCAGGTCCGCGGCCACCTCGTCGATCGACCAGCGCTCCCCGTCCGGCCGCTCCTCGGCCAGCCGGGCGTGGAAGGCGACCTGCAGCAGGACGTCGCCCAGTTCCTCGCGCAGGTGCGTGACGTCGTCCTCCTCGATCGCCTCGAGCAGTTCGTACGACTCCTCCAGCAGGTACGGCGCGAGCGTCTGGTGGGTCTGCTCGGCGTCCCAGGGACAGCCGCCCGGCGAGCGCAGCCGGTCCATCACCGCGACCACGTCGAGCAGCCGGGCGCCCGGTGGGTCCCAGGAACCGGTGACGACCTCGACCTCGACGCCGTCGTCGGTGGCCGCAAGCTCGCTCAGCGCCGCGACGACGTCCGGGTCACCGCCCGGCCCGGCGAGCCAGACCGCGGTCCGGCCGCCCCGGGCCAACTCCCGGACGGCGGCCGCGCCGGGCGCCGCGAGCACGTCGATCCCGGCCGCCCGGACGGCGCGCGCCTGGGCCGTCTCCGGGTCGAGCGCGCGGACCGGTCCGGACCGCAGCGCCTCCCAGGCCGGCCAGGACAGGACCCCGGCGGGCAGCCGCGGCGACGACGTGACGATGAGCAGCCGGTCCACGGCCCCCACGGTACGGGCCGGCCCGGCGGACGGCCGCCGGGCGTCCCGAGGTCAGGGCGTCGGAGTCGGGGCGGGCTGGCTGCCGTCGGTGGCACCCGAGCCGCCGGTCGTGCCGTCACCCGTGCCGCCGTCGGGCAGCACCGGGGCGGACGATGCGGCGGGCGACGGGGTCGGCTTGATCACCGGGTTGACGAAGTCGGTGATCGCGAGCTGACCGGCCTGCCAGCTGCCGTAACGCGGGTTCACGGTGACGCCCTGGTCCTTGGCCACCTGCTGCAGGTACTTCTGGCCCGCGGCCGCCGCCTGCTGGAGCGTCTGCGCCTCCAGCTGCGGGCGGGCGTCCTCCAGCGACGGGGTGTCGATACTCCCGAAGCGGATCACGAAGTACGCCTTGGCGTCCCCGTTGGCCAGCGCGTACGGGAAGATCGTGTTCTTCGGGGTCTTCTCCAGCCGGGCCGCGAGGTCCGCCGGCAGCCGGCTCAGCACGTACTTCTGCGCGTCCGGCGCGGTCTGCGAACCCGAGCCGGCGAACTGGGCGGCCACGGCCGCGAAGGTGTCCGGCGCGCGGCGGATCGCGGTCGCGGCCGCATTCGCCGTCGCCTGGTCCGGAACCTGGATGAGGCTCAGGGTCGCGCTGACCGCGGTCGGCAGGTACTGCGCGTAGAGCGCCTGCAGCTGCGCGGCGGTGGGGCGGGCGACGCCGCCCTGGGTGTAACCGATCTCCGACTCGATGACCTCGGTCCGGACCAGCTGCCGGTAGAGCGACGGCGAGACCGCGAGCCGGGTCGCGAGCTGGGAGGCGAAGGAGCTCGAGCCGCCGGACTGGTCCTCGAAGAACTTGTAGCGCGAGTCGACCGCGTTCTCGTCGACCGCGATGCCCAGCTTCTGGGCGCCGCTCTCCGCGAGCAGCCGCTCGACCTCGACGTTGAGCACCGCGCGGCGGTAGGCGCCGATGTCGCCCTTGTAGTCGCTGGCCGGCAGCGCGGCCCGCACGCCGGGCGCGTCCAGGGACTCGGTGACGAGGTTCTGGAGATCACCATCGGTGATCCGCTGGGCACCGACCACCGCGGCCGTGCCCGGTCGCGAGTCGCCGCACGCGGACAGCAGCAGCGCCGCGGCCGCGGAGAGCGCTGCCGCGGCGGCCAGCCGGCGCCGGCGCCGGTGACCCGGCGAGGTCGTGGCGAACGGTCGGGCGGCGGAGACGCGCGCGGACGGGCGCGAGACGGCGGCGTCGGTCACGCCCACAGGCTCTCACGCGGGCCTGTGGAACCCACCGACGGGTACGGCGAGCGGACACTCGGGCGGTCACGCCCGAGCAGGCACCGCCGCCGGCTCGCCGAGCACGTCCACCAGCACCGTCCGGGCCCACTCCAGCAGCGGCACGTCCCGCACCGGCTGCCCCGGCTTGCCCGGGCGTGGCACGGAGATGGTGCCCACCGAGGCCTTCCAGACCGAGCGCGGGTAGAGCCGGTGCATCCGCATCTCCTGCGACTCCCGCACCGACAGCGGGGAGAAGCGCACCACCGAGCCCTGCAACGACACCTCGGTCACGCCGTACCGGCGGGCGAACGCGCGGAACCGCGCCACCTGCAGCAGGCTCGCCACCGGCTCCGGCAGCGGGCCGTAGCGGTCGGCGAGCTCGTCCCGGACCGCGTCCACGGCCTCGTCGGACTCCGCCGCCGCCAGCGCGCGGTACGCCTCCAGCCGCAACCGCTCGCCCGGGATGTAGTCGTGCGGCAGGTGCGCGTCGACCGGCAGGTCAACCTTGACGTCGGCCGCCTCCTCCGCTGGCGCGTCGCCGCGGAAGTCCGCGACGGCCTCACCGACCAGTCGCACGTAGAGGTCGAAGCCGACACCGGCGATGTGCCCGGACTGCTCGCCGCCGAGCAGGTTGCCCGCGCCGCGGATCTCCAGGTCCTTCATCGCGACCTGCATGCCCGCGCCGAGCTCGGTGTTGGCCGCGATCGTCTGCAGCCGGTCCAGCGCGGTCTCCGTCAGCGGCTTCTCCGGCGGGAAGAGGAAGTAGGCGTACGCGCGCTCGCGCCCCCGCCCGACCCGGCCCCGCAGCTGGTGCAGCTGGGAGAGGCCGAAGTGGTCGGCCCGCTCGACGATCAGCGTGTTCGCGTTGGGGATGTCCAGCCCGGACTCGACGATCGTGGTGCAGACCAGGACGTCGAAGTCCTTCTCCCAGAAGCCGACCATGACGCGCTCGAGGTTGTCCTCGCTCATCTGCCCGTGCCCGACGGAGACCCGCGCCTCCGGGACCAGCTCGCGCAGCCGAGCCGCGGCCCGCTCGATCGAGTCGACGCGGTTGTGCACGTAGAACACCTGGCCCTCGCGCAGCAGCTCGCGCCGGATCGCGGCGGCGACCTGCTTCTCGTCGTACGCGCCGACGAACGTGAGGACCGGGTGCCGCTCCTCCGGCGGGGTGAGGATCGTGGACATCTCCCGGATTCCGGTCAGCGACATCTCCAGCGTCCGCGGGATCGGCGTGGCGGACATCGAGAGCACATCGACCGAGGCCCGCAGCGTCTTGAGGTACTCCTTGTGTTCGACGCCGAACCGCTGCTCCTCGTCGACGATCACCAGCCCGAGGTCCTTGAACCGGGTGGTCGGCTGCAGCAGCCGGTGGGTGCCGATCACGATGTCGACGCTGCCCTCGATCAGCCCGGTCAGCGTCGCCTGCGTCTCCTTCGCGCTGTCGAACCGGGACAGCGACCGCACAGTGACCGGGAACTGCGCCATCCGCTCGGAGAACGTGGAGAAGTGCTGCTGGGCCAGCAGCGTGGTCGGCACCAGCACCGCCACCTGCTTGCCCTCCTGGGCCGCCTTGAACGCCGCCCGGACCGCGATCTCGGTCTTGCCGTAGCCGACATCGCCGCAGACCACCCGGTCCATCGGGACCGTCTGCTCCATGTCGTGCTTGACCTCGTTGATCGCCCCCAGCTGGTCGGGCGTCTCCACGTACGGGAAGGCGTCCTCCAGCTCACGCTGCCAGGGCGAGTCCGCGCCGAACGCGTGGCCCTTGGTCGCCATCCGCACGCTGTAGAGGCGGATCAGCTCGCCGGCGATCTCCTTGACCGCCTTGCGGGCACGGCCCTTGGTCTTGGCCCAGTCGGCGCCGCCGAGCCGGTTGACGGTCGGCGCCTCGCCGCCGACGTACCGGGTGAGCAGGTCGAGCGAGTCGGTCGGCACGAACAGCCGGTCGCCGGGCTGGCCCTTGCGGGCGGGGGCGTACTCGAGGATGAGGTACTCGCGCTCGCCCCCGTTGACGGTCCGGCGGACCATCTCGACGTACCGGCCGACGCCGTGCTGCTCGTGCACGACGAGGTCACCGGCCCGCAGCGCGAGCGGATCGACGGCGTTGCGCTTGCGCCGCGACGGCATCCGCTGCATGTCCTTGGTGGACTGGCCGCGCTGGCCGGTGATGTCGGCCTGGCCGAGCACCGCCAGCCGCAGCCCCGGCGCGACGAAGCCGCCGGACAACCGGCCGGTGGAGACGGTGACGAAGCCCGCCTCGGGTACGTCGGTCAGCGCCGGCACTCCGCGCACCGGGACCTCGGCCGCGCCGAGCTGCTCGACCGCCCGCTGGGCCGGTCCCGGCCCGTCGAAGACCATCGCGACCCGCCAGCCGTCGCGGGCCCACTGCCGGACGTCGGCGATGGCGCGCTCGGTGTCCCCGCGGTACTCCTCCGCCGGCGCAGCGTCGACGGCCAGCGCGTCGGTCGAGCCGAGCGAGGCGTCGGCCGCGAACGGGCTCAGCGTCCACCACGGGATGCCGAGCGCGATGGCGTCCTCGTGCGCCTGCTCGACCGAGCGCAGCGCCGCCGCGCCGAGGTCGACGGGCGCGGTGCCGCCGCCGGCGGCCGCGGCCCAGGACGCGTTGAGGAACTCGGCGGAGGTCCGGACCAGCTCGGAGGCCCGGGTGCGGACCCGCTCGGGGTCGAAGACCAGGACGTGGCTTCCGGCCGGCAGATCGTGCAGGACCAGCCGCAGGTCGTCGACGAGGACCGGGGCGAGCGCCTCCATGCCCTCGACGGCGTTGCCGTCGGCGATGCGGTCCAGCATCTCGGCCAGCTCCGGGTGCTCGGTCGCCAGCTGCTTGGCGCGATCGCGGACCGACGGGGTGAGCAGCAGCTCGCGGCAGGGCGAGGCCCACAGACCGTGCTCGGCCGGACCGGACGACCGCTGGTCCGCGACGCTGAAGAAGCGGACCTCCTCGACGTCGTCGCCCCAGAACTCGACCCGGACCGGGTGCTCCTCGGTCGGCGGGAAGACGTCCAGGATGCCGCCGCGGACGGCGAACTCGCCGCGCTTCTCGACCAGCTCGACGCGGGTGTAGCCGACGCCGACCAGCCGCTCGACCAGGTCCTCCAGGTCGACGACGTCGCCCGTGCGGGCGCTGACCGGCTCCAGGTCGCCAAGACCCGGCACCTGCGGCTGCAGCAGCGCACGCACCGAGGCGACCACCACCCGGATCGGTCCCGTCGCCGGGTCGTCGGTACGCGGGTGGGCCAGCCGGCGCAGCACGGCCAGCCGGCGGCCGACGGTGTCCGCCCGCGGCGAGAGCCGCTCGTGCGGCAGGGTCTCCCAGGACGGGTAGGCGACGACCTCGTCGGCCGGCAGCACGCAGCGCAGAGCTTCGACCAGGTCCTCGGCGTCGCGGCCGGTCGCCGTGACGGCGAACACCGGCCGGCCGGCACCGCCCTCGGCGGGGTCGGCGGCCAGCGCCGCGGTGACGAACGGGCGCAGCGCGGCCGGAGCGGTCAGCTCCAGCGAGGCGGCACCCGCAGCGGAGACGGCACGGGTGAGGGCGGGATCGGGCAGGACCGCGTCGAGCAGTCCGGACAGCGTCATGGCGGCGGCGAGCCTTCCGGGGGCAGCACGGTAATCCCCCGATCCACAGGGACCGGGGGTGTCAGCACCAAGAGTACGCCGAACTCAGCCCCGCTTGACGGCCTTGAAGACGTGCTCGGACGGCCAGCGCCTCGCCCACGCCGCGGTGACGTAGTCGAAGTCGCGGGTGCCGTCGACGGGCGCCTGCAGCTCCAGGAAGTCCTCGATCTCGAACCCGCAGGCGCGCAGCAGCCGGAACCACTCGCCGTACGGCAGGGCGAACTCGACGCTGTCGTCGGAGATCCACTCCATCCTGTGCAGCCCGAAGTAGTCGCGGACCAGCCGATCCGCCGCCGGCTCCGGCACCGCTGTGTCCGGCGAGCAGAGCTGCAGCAGCGTGTGGTTGCCGAGGAAGATCAGGCGGCCGCCGGGCCGCAGCAGCCGGGCGGCTTCCGGGACCCACTCGTACGGGTCGCACCAGATCGCCGCGCCGTACTCGGAGAGGGCGAGGTCGAAGGAGGCGTCCGGGTACGGGACGTGCTCGGCGTTGCCATGGACGAGGGGGAACTCGAGCCCGAACTCCTGCTGGAAGGCGCGGGCGGTGGCGAGCTGGGCGGCCGAGTTGTCGATGCCGACCGCGTTGGCGCCCCGGCGGGCCAACCAGGCCGAGAAGTACGCAGTGCCGCAGCCGAGCTCGATGGTGTCCTGCCCGGTCAGGTCCTCGGGCAGCAGCCGCAGCTCGGACTCGGGGATCGACCAGGAGCCCCAGGTCGGGTCGGTCGCCGCCCAGTTCCGCCGGCCGGGCTCGACCCAGGAGTCGGCCATGTCGTCCCAGTACTGACGGTTGCGCTGGGCGTGCTCGGGGAGCTCCGCGGACTCTGTCACGCCAGGATTCCACCGGCCGGCCGGACGGCGGTCAACTCAGTTCGGCGCCTGGCCGGCGCCGGTGAGTCGACCGCGCTGGACCAGGCGATCCAGACCTCGATCTCCAGCGGTGTGACGTACGCGATCGCGGCCCGCAACGCCACGGCGAACGCCTGTCGGTCCTCGCCGTCCCGGGTCCCGACCGGGATCGCGGTCGGTGCCAGCACCCAGGACGACCAGTTCACGGACTCCTCCAACTTCGGCAGGTGCGTCGCGCTGACCGCGCCCGGTGACGGGATCACGTCCGACAACGACCGCAACGACACCGACACCCAGACCATCAGCGGCACCTCGATGGCCGCCCCGCACGTCGCAGGAGCGGCCGCGCGCTACCTGAGCACGCATCCCGGCGCGAGTGCGGCGACGGTCAAGGCGGCATTGATCGGCTCGGCGACGACGGGCGCGCTCGGTGACGTCCCGGTCGGCACCCCGAACAGACTGTTGTTCACCGGCGACCTGACGACGCCCGGGCCGCCGGCGCCGAGCACGCCCGCTCCGACCACGCCGGCTCCGACCACGCCCACCCCGGCACCGACGACCACTCAGCCGCCGATTGGGTGCCGGATCATCCCGCTGCCGCCGGGCATCCCGCAGCCGCCGTGTGCGTCGCCGAACCCGGGGCCGTCCACGACTCGAACCCGCCGCCGCCGACGATCCCTGCGCCGCCCACGACCAGCGGGCCGACCTCGGTGCCGCCGACCGGCGGGACGTTCGACGAGACCGACGTGCCGATCCCGGACCAGGGCACCATCGAATCCTCGATCGTGGTCACCGGGCGCACCGGCAAGGCGCCGGGCGCGCTGCGGGTCACCGTCCGGATCGTGCACTCGCACCGGGGTGATCTCGGCGCCGGCCTGGTCGCGCCGGACGGGCGGGTCTATCGGATCAAGGTGCTCGCGCCGTACGACCGGGCGGCCAACTTCGATGTGGTGGCGACGGTGAACGCCGCCGCCTCGCCGCTGGCGGAACCTGGACGCTGCGGGTCAGCGACGTGTTCGCCGGGGACACCGGGCTCCTCGACCGCTGGGGCTCGTCCTCTAGTCATCGGCTCGCGCCGCACCCGGCGCGGTACGGTCCGGCGCGAGCCCGCGACTCCGCGGTCCGGGCCGGACTGTTTCCGATTGCAGGGGGTAGGGCCGACTCCGTGATCGACCGGGAGAGCGTGCTGCGCGCGCGGGTGGCGGACAGCATCGCGGCCGCCCAGCGTCTGCTGGCCGCTCACTCCGGCCCCGCCACCGGGCCGCCCGAGGCCGGCACCCGGAGCAGCGGGAGTCGGGTGGGAACGGATGCGATCGGCGCCACGGCGGTGGCGGCGGAGCGGGTGGCGGAGAGCTTGCGGGGCGGCGGGAAGGTGCTGTTCTTCGGCAACGGCGGTTCGGCCTCCGATGCCGGGCATCTCGCCGCTGAGCTGCTCGGGCGGTTCGCGCTGGAGCGGCGGTCGCTCGCCGCGGCCTGCCTGTCCGACCACACCGCGGCGATGACCGCGATCGGCAACGACTACGGGTACGACGACGTGTTCGCCCGCCAGGTCGCCGGGCTGGGGCGACCGGGGGACGTCGCGATCGGGCTGTCCACCAGCGGGAGCTCGGCCAACGTCGTCCGGGCGCTGGAGACCGCGCGCGAGCTCGGGATGGTCACGATCGCGCTGACCGGCGCGGGTGGCGGCAAGGTGGCGGGCGTGGTCGACATCTGCGTCCGGGTGCCGAGCGAGGACACGCCGCGCGTCCAGGAACTCTGCATGCTGCTCGGCCACACCCTCTGCGAGCTCGTCGAGCAGGAGCTGGCCGACTCCGAGCCGGGTGGCGCGGGCTAGCGGGAGTGCCAGGCGCCGGGTGAGTCGATCAGGTCCTGGACCTGCTGCGGCAGCTCCCCGGCGAGCACCTCGGCCAGCGTGACGTCGTCGAGCACGCTTCGGACGGCGGCCCGCAGCGCCACCCAGAGCGTGCCCAGGTGCTCGGCCGCGCCCGCATACACCGCCTGCTCGGGGCGCTCACCCCGCACGACCGCGAGCGGCCCGTCGACGGCCCGGACGATCTCGCCGATCGCGATCTCGGACGGCGGCCGGGTGAGCGCGTAGCCGCCGACGGGGCCGCGCCGGCTGCGGACGAGGCCGGCCCGGCGCAGGTCGGCGAGGATCGCTTCCAGGAACTTCTGCGGCAGCTGTTGACCGGCGGCCAGCGCCTGACCGGTCACGGTGTCCTGGCCCGCGGCGGCCAGAATCAGCATTGCCCGCACCGCATAGTCGGTCCGGGCGGAGATGTGCACGTTCCGAGTGTGGCTCATCCGGCCGGGCGCAGCTGAGCCCACCCCCACCCGGCGCGGCGGGCGGGACGGACCCGAGCACTGCGGCAGCCGAGACGGCCTGACCAGGAAGTCCCGGGCGGCAACTGCGGGAGCCGAGCCCGCGCGGACAGCACCAAGCCGAGGCCCGACCGGACAGGACCAAGCCGAGGCCCGCGCGGAGACAGAACCAAGCCGAACCCGTGCGGCGGGAGGGGCTACTGGCGGGCGACGGCGGGGGTGGTGCTGCGGCGGTGGGCGGGGATGACGCGGCGGCCGACCCAGCCCAGGAAGACGGCCAGGTAGACCTCGAGGAAAAACCCGAAGATGTAGCCCTCGAGCCCACGCTGGGAGTACAGCATCCGGTTGCCGGCCCAGCCGCCGACGTGCGCGCCCTTGCGCAGCGCGACGAAGATGACCGGGATCAGGATCAGCGCCGCGTACCAGGAGAAGCGGTTGCGGACCGAGGTGACCGCGTCGGACTGCAGGATGCCGCGGTCGATCAGGTCCAGCCCGATCGGCAGCAGGATCAGCATCATCACGCTCTCGGCCTGGTCCTTGACCACGCCGGTGTTGCCGAGGATCAGTACCGCCAGCAGCGCGAGGCCGGGCAGCCCGTAGGAGATGATCTTGTTCAGCGGCCGGCGCGCCTGTACGTACGGGATGAGGATGCCCATCCCGATGAACGCCTCGTTGAGCGTCCGGAACCGGCTCGGCAGGTGCGTCTGGACCAGCACGATCCCGACGACGACCAGGGCCACGCCGACGACGAGCGCGACGGTCCACTCGGCCTTGGTGCCGGCCAGCCGCGGGCGGACGAACTGGATCCAGGCGGTCACCACGAGCGCGGCCAGGTACGCCTCGCTGTTGTGGCCGACGTGGGCGGCCAACTGCTTGCCCAGCACATCGTCGAGCAGCTGGAGCAGCACCAGCGCCAGCACCAGCGCGAGGCCGCCGTAGTACAGCGCCGCGAAGACTTTCCCCCTGGACGTCACGCGCGCAGCGTAGCCACGGATATGACCGACCAGAGGCCGTTTTACCGAAATCCGAACGTCGGCCTGACAGAGTGCGCGCTCAGCTTGCGACGGTCTCGCGTTCGGCGGTGACCATGCGCCGTTCCGTCCGCCAGGACGCCGGCAGCCCTACCCGCCGCCGCGCCGCCATCCACAGCAACGGGCCGGCGATCCCGACGATCACGAGCGCGGCCAGCAGTTGGCCGTTGGACGCGTTGAGCAGCTTCAGCCCGGACGCGATGAGCACGAGCGCGAGCGCCCGGCGTACCACCATCTGCGGCGCGCGACTGGACAGCCGGGCCCCGAGCCACACGCCCGGGATCGCGCCGACGAGCAGCCCCAACGTGAGCCCGATCTGGACCTGTCCGAACAGGGCGTGCCCGAGCGCGGCCGCACCGACCAGCGGGACGGCCTGCACCAGGTCGGTCCCGACCAGCTCCCCCGCCCGCAGCCGCGGGTAGAGCACCAGGAGCAGCACGATGATCAGCGAGCCGGACCCGACGGAGGTCATCCCGACCACCACCCCGCCGATGACCCCGATCAGAACAGTAGGAACAACGCGGACGACCAAGGGATGCGGGCTGCCCGCGACGCCCCCCTGCCTGCCGGCGCGCCAGGACTTCCCGTGCCGGCGCAGGTCGAGCAGGCCGCGGGCGCACATCGTCACCACGGCCAGCAGCAGCGCGACCCCGAGCGCGTACTTGACGACGTTCTGCACGCGCTCGCCGTCGCCCAGCGCCCGCAGCAGCAGCACGCCGCCGAACGCGGCCGGCACCGAGCCGACGCACAGCCACTTCACCAGCGAGAAGTGCACGGTCCCGTGCCTGAGGTGGACGAAGCCGCCCACCGGCTTCATGAACAGCGACACGACGAGGTCACTGGAGACCGCGGCGAGCGGCTGGACGCCGAACAGCAGGACGAGCACGGGCGTCATCAGCGCCCCGCCGCCCATGCCGGTGAGGCCCACCAGGACACCCACGATCAGCCCGGCAATGACGATGGTCGGATCCACCCAGCCCCCCTGGACGTACGGCCTGGTTCCGAGCGTAACGACCAGCCGATGGCCAGGAGGTGAAATCCCGGATGGCTCCCGTGTGATGAGATCGTGCCCGCGACCGCGAGGAGAGGGTACGGGGATGGACCTGCTGCCGGCCGGACTGGATTCGTGGCCGGTGCACGCCGCCGGGCCTGAGCTGCTCGCCGACCTGGAGCTGCTGCTCGCGGGCGTGGACGTGGACCTCGGCGGTGAGTTGCGGCCGCTGGGCGACGGCCGGGTGGCGCTGCGCCGGGTCCCGGACGTGGATGAGCAGGTCGCCGGCACCGGACGGCTGGTGCTCGCCGACCCGGAAGGCACGCCGCTCGCCGTCCTCGTCGTGGACGCGACCGGGACCGGCACGACCGGGACCGGCGGGGGCAGGGCCGCCGTGACCGGGATCGGCGATGGGGGCTGGGTCGGGGTGCTGGAGGCGCTCCGGCCGCCGGCCTACGGGCCGTTCCGCGGGCTGCAGCGACCGCCGGAGCAGGTCCGGGCCGAGCAGGACGGGCCGGTGCTCGCGGTCGTCTGCGACCGGCCGCCGCTGGCCACCGACCTGGAGCGGGTCACCGCCGCGGGCCAGAAGTCGGTGCTGCTGCTGGCCCGGACCGCGGGCCGGCAGACCGGAGGGCTCCCGCCGGAGGCGCTGGTGCGGTCCGTGCTCGCGGCCGGCCGGGCGCTCGGCGGCGACACCAGGGTGGTCACCGTGCCGCTGCGCCGGCTGGCCGACCCGGCCGCCGACGAGGCCGCAGCGGTCGCCGTCGCCCGGGCGTACGGGGCGAGCGACGTGCTCATGCTCGACGGCGGGCCCTGGGCGGCGGCGCTGGCCGCGCTCGACACCGAGCAGGACCTGCCCGAGGACCTGGCCCCGGCCGAGGTCCGGACCGAGCTGCGCCGCTGGCGGGCGCCGCGGTCCCGCCGGGGCCTGGTGGTGTTCTTCACCGGACTGTCCGGCTCGGGGAAGTCGACGGTCGCCCGCGCGCTCATCGACGCGCTGCTCGAAGACGGCCGGCGCAGTCTGACCGTCCTCGATGGCGACGTGGTGCGTCGAGAACTGTCACGCGGGCTCGGTTTCTCGCAGGCTGACCGCGATCTGAACGTACGGCGGATCGGCTGGGTCGCGGCCGAGGTCGCCCGGCACGGCGGGATCGCCGTCTGCGCCCCGATCGCACCGTACGCGGCGACGCGGGCCGCGGTCCGGGCCGAGACCGAGGCGGTCGGCGACTTCTTCCTCGTGCACGTCGCGACGCCGCTGGAGGTCTGCGAGCAGCGCGACCGCAAGGGGCTGTACGCCAAGGCGCGGGCCGGTCTGATCCCGCAGTTCACCGGGATCAGCGATCCGTACGAGGAGCCGGACGATGCGGAGTTCGTCGTCGACACCTCGACCGAGCCGCTCGACGCGTCCCTCGCCCGTCTCCTCACCGCGCTGCGAACCGGCGGCTGGCTCACGTCTTAGCGGGAGAACCTGGCGCCCGCTGCCCAGGCCGCGCCGGACGAGAACAGCGCCAGCGGGGCGGGACCGGCCCATCCGGCACCGGCCGGCACGGCGCACCGGCCGGCACGGCGACGACGCCCGCCGGGCGCGAAAGCGCCCGGGCGCCAGGCCGGTCCGTCCGCGCGGCACCGGTCGGCACGTCGACGACGCCCGCTGGGCGCGGGCCGGCCGCGCCCGAGCCGCCGGGGTGGACCCCGGCGAGACGGTGGGGAGATGGCTGGGCGGTCGGGGCGACGGCCGCCCGGCCAGGGCTCAGACCGGCAGCAGGGCGACCCGCATCCGGGTCTCGCCGCCGATGTGCGCGGTGTCGCTGGAGACCCACAGCCCGCGCGGCGTGATCAGCAGGTCCCGCCCGCCGACGCCGCGGTCCTTGCCGGGGTTCCAGGGCAGCGCCTTGCCCGAGACCGGGTCGATGGCACCGATCCCCTGCCGGGCGACCGCGCCCGGACCGGGGTTGTCGTGGCCCTGCGGGTTGTCCAGCCAGCGCTGATGACCCTGGACGTACACGGCCTTGTCGCTGACGGCGACCGAGTGCAGCGTGTCGCCGCCGGTGTAGTTGATCCAGGTCGGCTTGGCCGGCGCGACGACGTCGGTCTCGAAGCGGGCCGCGGCGTCGCAGATGCCGACCGCGCCCTGGCCTCGCGACGGCGTGCCGCCGGTGGCGACGATCACGAAGTACGACCCGTCCGGGGAGAAGTCGACGTCCCGGGTCTGGTCCGGGAGCTTCGGCGCCGAGCAGGCGACCTCGAGCGGCTTGTACCGCCAGGCGTTCACGGTGGCCGACGTCGCGCCAAGGGTGAGCATGAGCGCGCGGTAGTGGGTCTGCCCGCCGACCGCCGTGAAGTTGCCGATGCCGACCAGTCGGGTCCCGGCCGGGTTGACCGCGAACCGGTAGACCTCGACCGCGCCGGCGTTGGGCGCGACCGACCCGGTGATCGGGACGGTGATGTAGCCGGTGTCGGCGCCGGTGGTCAGGTTCAGCGCGGCGATCTTCTTGGCGAACGTGCCGCTGACGATCAGCCGCCCGTTCACGACCGCGGCCTCGGACACGTTCCCGCTCAGCTTCGCGTTGAACGCGCTGTCGACGGCGCCGGTGACGGGATCGAGTTTCACGATTCCGCGCCGGGCGACGCCATTGACGCTGGAAAAGGACCCGCCGACGTACAGCGAACTGCCGCCGGCGACGATCGCCCAGACCGCGCCGTTCACGTTGGGCGCGAAAGCCGTCGAGACCGACCCGGTCGCGGCGTTGAAGGCCACGATGTGCGCCCGGCCGAACGTGCCCTGCGGCGACGTCCCGGCCGCGGCGGCGACCGAGGTGAACGAGCCGCCCGCGTAGAGCATGCCGTTGATCTCGGCGGTCTTGTAGACCGCACCGTTGGTGACGTTCGGCGTGTAGTTCACCGGGTTGGTGCTCACCACCGTGCCGAGCCCGATGGACGCGTCGGCACCTACCGCGCCGGTGGCGGCGACGAGCGCCGTACAGAACACCGTCGCAGCACTGACTGCGAAAAGCCTTCCCCGCATTCTTCCCCCCGGAAGTCCGCAGCCGCCCCACGACGGCCCCCTGACGAATCCTAGGAGCATTCGGAGGGCCGCTCAGATACTTCGGGAAAGCACTACTTTCGGTGATGAATTGAATACGACGAGGGCCCGGCGGAAACCGGACCCTCGTCGTACTGCACGGCCTAGGAGGCCGGGTTGAGCACGATCGTCAGCATCGTCGCCTTGGTGCCGGGGGCGTCGGTCGTGGCGGTCAGCCCGCCGGCCGGGCCCGCGGCGGCCGCGGCCCCCGCGTCGGTGAGCAGCGAGGTGACCCGCCCGGCGCCGGTGCCGATCGTGACCCCGCGCACCGTCTGGCCGGCCGGAGCCGTCCAGGCCGCCGTTGCCGCCGACTTGTCACCCCAGTACGAGACGACCCACTTGCCGCTGCCGGTGACGGAGGCCGCCGGCGTCGTGTGGGCCGCCACCGCGGCGGTGTCGACCGCGGTGGTCACCGTGGCGACGGGCGCCGTGGTGCTCGTGTTGCCGTACGCGGCCAGCCGCAGGTCCATCTTGTTCACGGCGCTCGCGGTGACCGTGACGACCGAGCCGGCGTCGGTCGCGGTCGCGACCTTCGAGTAGACCTTCGTCGTGATGCCGGTCGTGCTGACCGTGTTCGCGACGGCCCAGCCGGCCGGGTCGCCGTAGGTGACCGTGTTGCTGTTGCTGGTCATCACCAGCACCAGGCCGTCGCCGGCCTGCACGGTCGCCGGCACGGTGATCTTCGCCGAGGTCGCGTTGGCCTGGTTGCCGGCCGTGGCCCGGAAGGTGATCGGGTTGGTCACCGGCGGCGGCGCCGTGACGGTGACCGGCTTCGTCGCCGTCGCGGTCCCGCCGTCGTTGTCGGTCACGGTCAGCGTGACCGTGTACGGCCCGGCCGTCGTGTACGAGTGGGTCGAGGTCGAGCCGGTCGTGGTGGTGCCGTCCCCCCACGCCCACGAGTACGAGGCGATCGTGCCGTCGCTGTCGGCCGAGCCGGCCGCGGTGGCCGAGCAGTCCAGCCCCGAGCAGGTCACCGCGGCGACCGCGGTCGGCGGGGTGTTGGCCGCGATGCGCGGGCCGAGGAACAGCGCCCGGGAGCGCCAGTCCACGCCGTCCGAGGCCGGGCCGCTCACCACGGTCGCGGCGCCGGTCAGCGTGCCGGCCGAGAAGCCGACCTTGGACAGGTTCCCGTCCGCGCGGGTCGCGTAGTAGAGGTTCCCGCCGGAGTAGAACGCCCCGGTGATGTCGGGCAGCTGGGTCCCGGTCGCGATCCGGTTGTCGTGGATGATCCCGCTGTCCGCGCTGAACGAGCGCTTGTAGAGGTTCGAGTCGCCGAGCAGCTTGTAGTACAGCTGGCCCGAGCCGTCGGTGAACATCGCGGTGATGTTGGTGATCTCGTTGTAGAACGACGGCCGCTGGCCCTTGAACGTCTGGCCGGAGCCGGTGTCGACGTTCACCCAGGCCGGGTCGTTGTACGGGTCGACGAGCTCCTCGGCCCCGAACGTGGCGCCGTTGAAGGTCCGCCGGTAGAACAGCCCGTCGGTCTTGCCGTAGTAGAGCTGGTTGCCGACCAGGGTCGCGCCCCGCACGGTGCTGAAGTCCAGCGGCGAGGTCACGGCCGTCGCGGCACCCGCGGTGCTGCCGTCGAAGTTGCGCTCGGTCAGCGCGCCCGCGGCGCCGGCCGGCGGGGCCGCGATGTCGGTACGGACGATCTCGATGCCGTTGATGAGCGGGTTCTCGACCTGGTTGCTGAAGTCGATGTGGACCGCACCGTCCGCGGCGGCGGTGATGTCCGGGAACTCCTTCATGGTGCCGGTCTGGTCGCCGACGTTGGCCACGATGTCGTACGAGGACTGCACCGCGGTGCCGTTGATGGCGACGTTGAAGACCCGCTGCCCGACGCCGGAGGTGCAGCCGCACCGGTTGGCGTAGTAGAGCCGCACCTTGACCGTGGACCCGGACGGGATCGGGAAGGTCCAGCTCTGCGCGCCCCAGTGCTCGCTGTCGAAGATCGAGCGCGGGGTGGTCGCCGGCACGCTCGCGTCGACGTTGGGCACCGGGCTGTAGCCGGCGTTGTTGCCGCCGCTGACGTTGCCGGAGCCGTCGGACCAGTCCGGACCGGCGTCGACGGCCTGCACGGCGCTGCCGCCGGCGTTGACCCGGTAGAGCACGTTGGACGCGGCGGCCTGCTGGGACGCGCCCAGGTAGACGCCGCCCGGCAGCGCCTGCACCGCGGTGGAGGCCGGCGCGACGCCGCCCGCCAGCGGGAAGAAGGCGATCTTGCCGTGGAAGTACTTCCGGTTGCCGATGTAGTCGGTGTCGCTGCCGACGTAGAGCCCCTGCGGAGTGGCCAGCAGCGAGTACGCGCCGGCGCCGCGCGGGTTGCGCCCCGGGTTCCAGGTCAGCGGGATGCCGTTGGCCGGGTCGAGGGCGACCAGGCCCGGCCGCGGCACGGAGCCGCCACCGGCGAAGTCGCTCGCGTTGGGGTTGTTCATCCAGCGCATGTGACCGCCGGCGTAGACCACGGTGCCGGTGATCGCGATCGACAGCACGGTGTCACCACCGGCGTAGTCGACCCAGGTCGGCTGGATGTCGGTGCCGGTCGCGTCGGTCTCGAACCGGGCCGCGGTGTCACAGAGCGTGCCGTTGCCACCGCCGGTCGCGGCGATCACGAAGTACGAGCCGTCCGGGGAGAAGTCGACGTCCCGGATGTAGGAGTCGTACGCCCAGGAGAAGCAGGCCGCCTCGTAGCGGTGGGTCTGCCAGTCGGCGCGGAGGGTGGCGCCGGTGGCGGACAGGTTCCACATCGCGACCTGGTCGCGGGACAGCCCGTCGACGAGCTTGAAGTTGCCGATCGCGACCATCCGGGAGCCGTCCGGGGTGATGTCGATCTTCGAGACACCGACCGCCGCCTTGGCCCCGCCGTTGGTCGAGGTCCAGTTGTGGTTGACCGTGACCGTGCTGGTGACGAACGAGTCGACGGCGCCGGTGGTGGCGCTCATCGAGGCGATGCCGCCGCGGGTCTGGCCGCCGATCGAGGTGAACGTGCCGCCGACGAACAGCCGGGCACCCAGCCGCTGCACGCTGTTGACGATGCCGTTCATGCTGATCGCGGCGAAGCCGGCGACCCGGGCACCGGTGGTCACGTTCAGCAGCACCAGGCCCTTGGCCTTGACCCCGCCGACGTTGTTGAAGTTGCCGCCGACGTACACGGTGCCGGCGGTCGGGCCGGGCAGCACGGCGTTGACCGCCCCGTCCAGGCCGGGCGCGAACGTCGTGACGACCTGACCGGTGTTCTGGTCGAAGGCGGCGATGTACGGCATGTTGTTGTACGTGGTCGCCCGGTTCGGCGACTGCATCGAGGTGAACGCGCCGCCCATCACGATCGTCGTGCCGACCTGAGCCATCGAGAAGACGGCTCCGCCCACGGCGTTCGGCGTGGCCGCCGACGGGACCGCGTTCACGGCCGTGCTCTGCTGGGCGTTGACCGCCCAGGCCGGCTGTACCGCCAGCAGGGTCCCCACCAAGGCCGCCAGGACGGCAGCCACCCATCGTCTCGTCACATTCCCCCCAAAGGAACATCGGCGGGAGGCGACGCCCCCGTCCGGCAGACGTGCGGACCGTACGGGCAATGACGGGCTCTCGGAACCCGAATCGGCAACTCACAGCGAACACGCACCGTGATCACACTCGTTCGTGCGTTCTGCGCAATGAAATGACTACTGAGAGTGCGTAACTCCGAGCACCCGCTCGTCGAGCAGGTCGATCAGCTCCGGGTCGACGCGCTCGTCGATCTTGCGGGCGAAGTGCGCGCCGCGGGACTCCATCCGGGGCAGGTCGGCCACCCGCAGCACCTTCGGGTGATTGCCCTTGCTCTCCCGGAAGTCGAAGTAGCGCTTGCTGTCCGCGGTCAGCTCGAACCGGCCGGCGCCGCGCAGCACGGTCTGGAAGAACACCTCCTCCGGCGCGAGCACCCCGCGGAAGTAGCGGACCAGCCGAGGGTTCTGCCGGACCCAGTCCCGGACGTAGAGCACGCACTCGCGGGAGAGCGAGCAGAAGAAGGAACCGCCCCAGAACTGCGGCAGCGGGATCGGCACCGGCCGCCGCACCCCGAACGCCCCGTACGCGGCGTTGACGCGGATCAGCGGCTGCACCTTGTTCACCGCGGCGAGCGGGCGCAGCAACCGCAGGGCCTTCGGCGGCAGCGGCAGCCGCGCGTAGCGGAAGGCGTACCGGGTCAGGCCCTTGCTGCGCGGCCACTTCCCGCCGGCGGTGAAGACCGGGTAGAGCTGGAGGTAGCCGTCCGCGCCGCCCTCGAGCAGCTCCCGCTCGGCCTGCGCCAGCGGCACCAGCGGGTAGTCCTGGCCGCTGAGGTTGCACAGCCAGTCGAAGTCCTCGCCCCGCTCGACGAGCAGGTCGACCACCTCGAGCCAGCGGTCGATGTGGGAGAAGTCACCGTAGCCGTTGGGGACCCGGCGGACGATCACCGCGGGGTCGTCCGCCAGCTCGCCGAGCTCCAGCTCCGGGCCGGTCACCGAGTGGCTCACGACGACCAGGCCGGTGGGGCTGGACGTACGGATCGTCCGGATCAACCGCACCAGCTGGGCGGGCAGCGTGTGGGACTGGATGTGGTAGCAGACGCGCACTCGTTCCCCCAGGATCCGGCGCGGGCGAGGAACCGGGGCTCGGACCGAGCCGACCCGGGTCGGTAAGGGCTCGGAGCATACGCTGAACCCTGGCTGGGTGAGAGATCTCAAATCTCCGGGTTCACCCGTGGGTCGACCGCCGTACGGGCTAACGTTGAGACCGATTCGAACGTCGGCGTCCCGCGGCCGGCGGTGGACCACACCTGCGCATGCGAGAGACTTCTCGCGTCCAGGGTGAAGGGGGTACGTAGTGAGCCAGATGCGCTCGTCCGGTGGGAGCACGCTCCAGCTGGGCGACTACCTGCGTCTCGCGAAGCGGCGCTGGTGGGCCATCGCTCTGGGCCTGCTGGTCGGCGTCAGCGCCGGTTACGCCTTCACGGCCACCCGCACCCAGCAGTACACCTCGACCGCCAGCGTGCAGGTCAACGCGACGGGGTCGGACAGCGCGGTGGCCAACGGCCGCACGTCCGGCGAGGTCAACCTCGACACCGAGGCCCAGCTGGTCAAGTCGACGCTGGTGGAGACCAAGGCCCGGGACCTGCTGCGCACCTCGGTCACGCCGGAGGAGCTCGGCAAGGCGGTCTCGATCACCGTGCCGGCGAACACCTCGTTCCTCAACATCGCCTTCACCACCGACAACCCGCTGGCCGCCCAGCAGGGCGCGCACGCGTTCGCCGAGGCGTACCTCGCCGTGCGCGGGGACACGGCCAAGGCCAGCACCAGCGCTCAGATCAAGGCGCTGCAGACCCAGGTCAACACGCTCGGGGTCGCGCTGAGGAAGTACTCGAGCCAGCTCGCGGCGCTGTCGCCGACCTCGGCCGACCACGCCGCCGCGCAGGCGCAGGTCAACACCATCACCGACCAGCTGAACATCCTGCAGGGCCGGCTGATCCCGCTGCAGACCACCCAGATCGATCCCGGGCTGATCACCACCGACGCGCAGCTGCCGAGCACGGCCTCCGGTCCGCTCGGCATCCTCGCCATCGCCAGCGGCCTGCTGCTGGGGCTGCTGTTCGGGCTGATGCTCGCGTTCGCGATCGAGCGGGCCGACAAACGGGTCCGCCGCTCGGTCGACCTGGAGCGTCAGTTCGACGTGCCGGTGCTGGTCGAGGTGCCCTCCGGCACCCGGACCGACTTCAGCCTGGTGCAGAGCACGCACAGCCGGCAGGGCAACGCGTTCAGCGAGCTGCGGAACGTGCTGGTCTCACTGGTGTCCGACCGGGAGCAGATCATCCTGGTCGCCGGCGCCTCCGACGGGCCGGCCGGCAGCATCGTCGCCGCCAACCTGGCCGTCTCGCTGGCCCGGATGAACCTGGACACCGTGCTGGTCTGCGCCGACCCCTCCTCCAGCGGCCGGCAGATCCTCGACCTCGACCCGACCGCGCCCGGCCTGTCCGAGCTTCTGCACGGCGGCTACAGCGTCTCCGACCTGGAGCAGCGCCCGGCCACCGCGCACGGCCTGCGGGTCATCCCGCCCGGCGCCGAGGCCGAGCTCACCAGCGAGGCGACCCAGGTCTTCCTCACCGAGCAGGCCATCCGCCAGTTCCGGCACTCGGCCCGGTTCGTCGTCATCGACGCGCCGCCGATGTCCTCGGGCTCGCAGGCCCAGACGCTGGCCCGGCTCGCCCACGTGACCGTGCTGGTGGTCGAGCTCGGCGCCACCACGCACGACGAGGTGCTGCGTGCGGCCCGGCTGATCGACCTGGTCGGCACCCGCTCGATCGGGATGGTCGCGATGCCGCGGGTGCCGGTGCGCCGGGAGAAGCGGGCCCAGCCCGCCGCCACCGCCGCCGCCACTCCGGCCGCGGCCGCCGACCGGGGCTACGCGCCCGACCGCTTCACCCCGCCCGCACCGTCCACTTCGGACCGGTACGGCGCGGAGGACCGGTACGGCGCGGAGGACCGGTACGGCGCCGAGGACCGGTACGGCGCCGAGGACCGCTACGGCGCGGCCGCCGACGACCTGACCCAGCAGCTGGAGAGCCGGGCCAACGGGACCACGAACGGCCGGACCGCCCGTACCAACGGGATCGCCACCAACGGGCATACGCCCGCCAACGGCACCGCCGCGAAGACCAACGGCACCAAGGCCGGCGGCAAGGCCAACGGGAGCGTGACCGGCAACGGCCACCTGCCGGCCGGCGCGGACGACCCGGCGGTCGAGGCGGCCATCGACGAGCCGACCCGGCGGATCACCCGCCCGGCGGCGGACTGAGCCGGTGTCCCGAGCGAAGACCCTCCTGCCGCTCGGCGCGGTCCTGCTGGTGGCGGCCTGCGGGGGCAGCCCGACGGTCAGCCTGCAACCGGCCTCGCCGGCCTCGCCGGTCCCGACGACCGCCGCGGCGACCACGGCCGCGGCGCCCAGCACCGCCGCGGACACGCCGCTCGCCCCGCTGACCGCGACCCCGGTCTCGGCCGCGGTGGCGAAGCGGCCGGCGGTCGTGGTGTCGCTGCCGCTGTCCGGTGCCGTCGGCCTGGACAAGGCCGACCTCGTCTACCAGGAGTACGAGACGCCGAGGGGGCCGCGCGTGGTCGCGGTCTTCCAGTCCCGGGACGCCACCGACATCGGCCCGGTCGGCAGCGTCCGGCCGCTGGACCCGCAGCTGCTGCCGATGCTGCGCCCGGTCTACGCCAACACCGGCGGCGCCAGCGGCGTCGAGGAGCTGCTGGCCAAGGCCAGGATCGCCCAGGTCAGCTCGGGCTCGACGACCTCGACCAGCACCGTGCTGGCCGCCGCTCCGGCCGGCTCCCTGCCGCCGACCCAGGTGCTGTCGTACGCCTCGACCGGGGACGCGTTCACCACCAGCCTGAAGCGCAGCGCCTCCGCGGTGACCCTGACCGCGCCGGGCGGGGCGGCCGAGACCTGGACGTACTCGGCCGCGGCGAAACGGTGGACCCGGGCCGGGACGCCGGGGGTCGCGGTGAGCAACCTCATCGTGCAGACCGTCGAGTACAAGGCGGTGCGGTTGCGCGACCCGGACCGGGACGCGCAGAGTGCCCGCGTGCTCGGTACCGGCAGCTGCTACGCGTTCTCCGGGACGACGTACACGCCCTGCACCTGGATCAAGCGGTCCGTCCCGGGCGTGACCAGCTATGTCGACCACGCGTCGGTGCCGCTGCGGTTCGCGGCCGGCTCGACCTGGGTCGTGCTCATGCCCCCCGGTTCCCAGCAGGTGGCCACGTGACGAGCACCGTCGACCGGCCGTTCCGGCCCAGCGACCGCGGCCCGGGCGACACCGCCGCGCACAGCGCGCACCGCACCGGACCGTGGCTGACCCGGGCGCTGCGCTCGCACGGGCTGCGCCTGCCGCAGTACTGGCCCTTCGTCGCGCTGGTCGGGTTCTTCCCGCTCTGGTGGGCGCTCGGCCTCGGCAGCTTCTCGATCATCATCTTCAGCATCCCGATGGCCCGGCAGCTGCGCCGGATCAAGCCGCTGCGGGTGCCGCGCGGGTTCGCGCTCTGGCTCTGTTTCCTGCTGGCCGTGCTGGTCAGCGTGCTGATGCTGGGCAAGACCGCGCCGGACACGCTGCCGCACGGGGCGCCGAGCCAGCTCATCGCGTACTCGTTGCGGCTGTTCAACTACGTCGCCTCCGCGATCGTCATGCTCTACGTCGGCAACATGCGGACCCGCGGGCTGACCGTCCGGACGATCCTCAACTGTCTGGCCACGCTGTTCGTGGTCGCGATCGCCGGCGGCCTGCTCGGCCTGGCCGCGCCCGGCTTCAACTTCTCCTCGCCGGTGGAGCTCGTGCTGCCGCACGCGCTGACCTCCAACGGGTACGTCAAGGTGCTGGTGCACCCGTCGGCCGCGCAGAACCAGGACGTGCTGGGCTTCACCGCGCCCCGGCCGAAGGCGCCGTTCGAGTACACCAACACCTGGGGCAACGTCACCGGGCTGCTGGTCGTCTGGTTCATCGTCTGGGGCCTGATGGCCCGGGCCCGGCTCCGGCTGTTCGCGGTCGGCGTGCTGCTGGTCGCGCTCATCCCGATCGTCAACTCGCTCAACCGCGGGCTCTGGATCGGTCTCGGGCTCGGGGTGCTGCTGCTCGCCGCCCGGATGGTGATGAGCGGCCGGCTGGCCACGGTCATCGGGCTGGCCGCGGCGGTCGGCACGCTGGCGGTGGTCTTCGCCGCCTCGCCGCTGGCCACGGTCGTCCAGGAACGGCTCGACCACGGGCACAGCAACGACATCCGGTCCAACCTGGCGCACGCGGCGTTCCAGGGCGCGGTCGAGTCACCGGTCGTCGGCTGGGGCACGACCCGTGAGGTCCGCGGCAGCTACCAGTCGATCGCGGTCGGCACGTCCTCGAACTGTGCCCGCTGCGGCAACGCCGACATCGGCAGCACCGGCCACTTCTGGCTGACGATCTTCGCCCAGGGCTTCGTCGGGATGGGGCTCTACCTGGCGTTCTTCCTCGCGATCCTCTGGCACTACCGAGGAGTGCGATCAGCCGTCGGCATCGGGGCGCAGATGACGATCCTGATGTCGATGTGGTTCATGTTCGTCTACTCCGCCGTCGGCTGGCCGCTGGCCATCCAGATGATCGCCGTCGGAATCCTCTGGCGCCTGAAGGACGAGGAGGCGGAGGCGGCGTGACCGGGGACCACGGGGGGACGCCGGCCCGCGCGGCCGAGGGGATCGACGACCGGGTCGCGTACCTGCGCGAGCTGGTCCCGCTGCTCTGGCCGGCGCCGGCCACCGCGACGCTGGGCCGGGCCCGGCACGCGGGCGCCCGGCGCTCGTACCTGATCCTGCCCAGCCTGGCCCACCCGCGGCTGCTGGTGCCGCGGCGGACGACGCGGGCCGCCGGCGGCGCGGTCCGCGGCTACGGCGAGCAGTCCTCGACCGCCCGCCGGCTCGCGGTCCGGCTGGCCGCCGCCGCGCTGCGGACCGGGGCCGGCGACCGGCTGGTCCCGGACCGGCTGGAGATCGGGGCCGGCGACACGATCGAGGACCACCTCTCCCGCGAGCTCGGCCGGCCGGTGCTGATGAGCCTGCACCTCGGGCCGGCCCGGGCGAACCGCAAGCCCGTCCTGCAGCTGCTCGACGGCGACGGCCGTACGGTCGGGTACGCGAAGGTCGCCACCACCGTGCTCACCGGCCGGCTGGTCGCGGCCGAGACCGCGACGCTGCGGATGCTGGCCAAGGCCGGGTTGCGGCAGGTGACCCCGCCAAAGGCGCTGTCCGGCGGGTCCTGGCGCGGGCTGGAGATCCTGGTCCAGTCCCCGCTGCCGGTCCGCCGCCCCCGCCGCCCCTCCGACGAGCGGCTCGCCGCCGCCACCGCCGAGGTCGCGGCCGTGGGCGGCATCTCGACCGAGCCGGTCGACGGCCCGTACGTGCGGGGGCTGCGCAAGCGGGTCGCGGACCTGCCGCCGGGCGAGGCCCGCGACGGGCTCATCGCCGCCCTGGACTCGCTCGCCGGCGCGACCACCGACCTGCGGATCGGCTCCTGGCACGGCGACTGGACCCCGTGGAACACGGCGGTCGTCGCGGACACGGTGCTGGCCTGGGACTGGGAGCGGTTCGGCGGCGGCGTGCCGGTCGGCTTCGACGCGCTGCACTACGACCTGCAGCCGCGGGCGCTCGCGCACGTCGAGCAGGCCGGCCGGGCCGCGGCCGACTCGGTCCGGCGGGCGCCCGGGCTGCTCGCGCCGGTGGGGGTACCGGCCGAGTCCGCGGCGGTCGTCGCCGCGCTCTACCTGGTCGAGATCCTGACCCGGTACGTCGGCGACGGTCAGACAAGGTGGGGGAGCTGGCGCAGCATGACCGAGGGGGTGCTGGCCGCCGCTCGGGCGGCCGCACCGGTCGTCGCGCGCTGAGATCAAGGGGAGGGGTTCGGTTCGTGGTGGGGGTAGGCACGCTCAAGTCCACGCTCAAGGAGCAGCCGCGGCTGCAGGAGCTGGCCCGGGCGACGGCGCGGACGACCGGGCGGTTCACCGCCTCGGCCCGGATGACGCCGTCGTTCCTCATCGTCGGGGCGCAGCGCTGCGGGACGACGTCGATGTACAAGACGCTGTCCCAGCACCCGATGGTGCTGCCGGCCGTGCTGCACAAGGGCGCGCACTACTTCGACACCGGCTACGGGCACGGGCCCGCCTGGTACCGCGGTCACTTCCCGCTCCTGGCCAGCGCCCGCCGGGCCGCGCCGGCGCCGGACCGGCTGCCGATCACCGGCGAGTCCAGCCCGTACTACCTGTTCCACCCGCTGGCCGGGAAGCGGATCGAGAACGACCTGCCGGGCGTGAAGCTGCTGGTGCTGCTGCGCGACCCGGTCGAGCGGGCGTACTCGGCCCACACCCACGAGACGGCCCGGGGCTTCGAGACCGAGCCGTTCTCCAAGGCGCTGGAGCTGGAGCCGGTCCGGCTGGCGGGCGAGGAGGCCAAGCTGATCGCCGACCCGACGTACCAGTCCCACTCGCACCAGCACCACGCGTACGTGACCCGCGGGCGGTACGCGGCGCAGCTGGCACGGCTGGCGGGGCTGTTCGGCCGGGACCGGATGCACGTCGTGGACAGCCAGCGGTTCTTCACCGACCCGGAGCCGGTCTTCGACGAGGTCGTCGACTTCCTCGGCATCGGCCGTGCCGGCGGCGTCGTGTTCGACAAGCACAACGCCCGGCCGCGCGCGCCGATGCCGGACTCCCTGCGGACCTCGCTGGAGGGCCGGCTCGCCGACTCCGACGCGGAGCTCGAGTCCTGGCTCGGCGCGCCCCCCAGCTGGCGCGCCTGATCCCACCCGCTCGAAGGCCCGGTACGCCTCCCGCGTACCGGGCCTTCGCCTGTTCCGGACAGACAGAAGGGCCCCGGTGCCGATGCGCACCGGGCCCTTCCGGGCTTGTCAGCTCAGCTCGCGGGCGCGAGCACCAGGGTGAGGGTGGTCGCCTTGGTCCCGGCCGCGTCGGTGGTCGCGGTGAGCGATCCCGCCGCGCCCGGCGTCGCCGTCGTCCCGCCGTCGGTGAGCAGCGAGGTGACCCGCCCGCTCGCCGTGCCGATGGAGACGTTGCGGACGGTCTGACCGGCCGGGGCCGTCCAGGCCGTCGTGGCCGAGGACTTGTCCGCCCAGTACGAGACGACCCAGCTGCCCGGCGTCGCCACGGTCACGGCCGGCGTCGTGTGCGACGCGGTCGCCACGGTGTCCACCTTGTGCGCGAACACCGCGACCGGGCTGGTCGCCGAGGTCCCGGACCAGGCCGCGACGGTCAGGCTGGTCTTCACCGTGCCGCTCAGCGGGACGGTCACGGCCGCGGCGGCGTCCGTCGCGGTCGCCACCTTGGTCCAGACGATGGTCTGGATGCCGGTGGTGGTCGCCGTGTCGATCCGGGTCCAGCCGGCCGGGTCGCCGACCGTCACGGTGTCGGCGTTGACCGTCGCGGTCGCCACCAGCGCGTCCCCGGCCTGCACCGCCGCCGGCACGGCGACGGTGACCGTGGCCGCGTTGACGTTGGCGTTGGCCGCGCCCCGGAAGGCGATCACCGTGGTCGGTGCCGCGACCGTGACCGGCCGCGTGGTCGTGTTGGTCCCGCCCCGGCTGTCGGTCACCGTCAGCGTGATCGTGTACGACCCGGCCGCCGCGTACGCGTGGGTCAGCGTCGCCCCGGTCCCGGTCGTCCCGTCCCCGAAGTCCCAGGCGTACGAGGCGATCGCGCCGTCCGGGTCGGAGGAGGACGTGCCGTCCACGGTGCAGCTCAGCCCGCCGCAGTTGGTGGTGAAGGCCGCGGTCGGCAACACGTTCGCGCCGATCGTGGACAGGAACACCGACTTGCCCCGCCAGTCCTTGCCGTCCACGGCCGGGCCGCTGACGGTGGTGGACGTGGTCCCGAAGACCCCGCCGGAGAAGGTGATCCGGCGCAGGTTCCCGGCGGTGCGGGACGTCAGGTAGAGGTTCGTCCCGTCCAGGAACGCGCCGCCGGTGTCGCTCCAGTTCGTCGTGCCGGCGACCTGGAAGCGGTCGGCGCCGAGGATGCCGCTCTGCGGGGTGAAGTACCGGTAGAACATCGGCGTCTGCCCGGACAGCGTGTAGTAGAGCCGCCCGCCGCTGTAGAACTCCGAGGTCACGCTCGGGATCTCCGCGTAGAACCCGGACTTCCTGCCGAGGTACGTCTGCCCGGAGCCGGTGTCCACAGTGGACCACGCCGGGTCGCCGTACGGGTCGATCAGGTTCGCCGGGCCGAACACGCTGCCGTCGAACGTCCGCCAGTAGAAGTTGCTGTCGGTGGCCGAGCCGTAGAAGACCTTGCCGTCGACCATGACCGCGCCGCGGGTGGTGCTCCAGTCCAGGCCGCTGCTGGGCAGCGTCGAGGTGGAGGCGACCGTCGTCCCGTCGTAGGCCCGGGAGACCGCGGTGGTCGGCGCCGCGGTGGGCGAGCCGATGATCACGTTGCCGGGCAGCCGGCCGGTGCTGTTCGCGCCGACCGCGGTGCCGCCGTCCAGCGGGAAGAACGCCATCTTGCCGCGCTTCAACGCGAAGTTGCCGATCCAGTCCGTGTCGCTGCCGACCCAGAGGCCGGTGGGCGTCGCGTACACCGCGTACGCACCGGCGCCGCGCGGGTTGCGACCGGGGTTCCAGGAGAACGGCACGCCGTTGACCGGGTCCAGGGCGGCGACGCCCGGGCGCGGCACGGAGCCGGCGCCCGCGGAGTCACGGCCGTTGGAGTTGTTCAGCCAACGCTGGTGGCCGCCGACGTACACGGCCGTGCCGGTGATCGCGACGGACAGCAGCGTGTCGCCGCCGGTGTAGTCGATCCAGGTCGGCTGGACGGCGGTGCCGCTGCCGTTGGTCTCCCAGCGGGTGGCGCTGTCGCAGAGCGAGCCGGTGGCCGGGCCGCCGGTCGCCACCACCACGAAGTACGCCCCGTCGGTGGAGAAGTCCACGTCCCGGATGTAGCTGTCGTACGCGTTGAAGATGCAGTCGTCGGTGAACCGGGCGGTCCGCCAGTTCGGGTCGACCGCCGCGGTCGTGCTGGTCAGGTTGACCATCGCGATCTGGTCGCGGTCCAGGCCGCCGGCGGTGAGGAAGTTGCCGATCATCACCATGCGGGTGCCGTCCGGCGTGACGTCGATCTTGGAGACGCCGACCGGGGCCTGGGCGCCGACGGGGTTACCGAACCGGTCCAAGTGCGGGTAGTTGTGGTGACCGGCCACCGGGATCGTCAGGTAGGTGTCGACCGCGCCGGTGCTCGGGTTGAGCGAGCCGAGACCCGGCCGCGGGTTCGGACCGAGCGTGGTGAACGTGCCGGCCACCAACAGCCGGCCCCCGGTCATCGCCAGGTCGTTCACGACGCCGTTCATCGGCGGGAACTTGAAGGTCGGGATCAGCGCGCCGGTGGTGGCGTCGAGCAGCGCGATGCTTTTCGACTTCGTGCCGTTCACCGTGTTGAAGGCACCGCCGATGTAGACGGTGCCCGGCGTCGGACCCGGCAGCAGCGCGTTCACATTGCCGTCGAGGACGGGCGCGAAGGTGGTGTCCAGCGCGCCGGTGGTCGCGTCGACCGCGAGCAGGTACGTCCGCGAGACCGCGGTCGTCGAGCCCGGCAGGGTCAGGGAGGTGAACGTGCCGCCGGCGAAGACCTTGCTGCCCATCTGGACGAAGGTCTGCACGGAGCCGTCGGTGACGTTCGGCGTGCCCGCCATAGGCACGTCGCTGACCAGCGTCGACTGCGGTGTGCTCACCGCACCGGCCTGGTCGGCGAACAGCGACAGCGACACCACGGTGGCGCCGGTCGCGGAGAGAGCCGCCGCGACGACCGCGGCCAGCACGCGCTTACGCAACACGATTGTTGTTCCCCCAGGAAAGGCCCGGGCGTCGATTGGTGAGGGGCACCCGAGCAGGTATTCACAACGTAGAGGAGTACCTAGGTTCATATGTGGGTCTTGACAAATCTCCCGCTTACGCAGCGCAGTAAATAAATCACGGAATGCAGCCGGTGTGACCTGCACCCGCCGATGCGGCGAACGGGCCCGGCAATCATGGGCCGTGTGACAGGCTGGGGCGTGACCAGCCCGCCGCCCGCCTTCGATCCGGAGGCGACCGTGCAGCTGGACCCCGAGGCGACGGTCCGGCTGGCGCTGCCGCCGACGGCCCCGGCGGCGATCGAGTTCGCGGAGGAACGGGCGGTCGAGGTCGCCCCCGCCCCGGACGCGGACGGGGCCGACCGGCGTAGCAGTGTTGAGGCAGTGGCCCGCGGCGGCGGCGTGAACCTCTTCGGTGCCGGCATCACGACGGTCGCGAACCTGCTGCTGTCGGTCGTGGTGGCCCGGGCGATGAGCCAGGCCAACGCCGGCATCTTCTTCTCCATCACCTCGCTGATCCTGCTGCTGTCCACGATCGGCCGGGTCGGCACCGGCGGCGGCGCGATCTACTTCCTGCCCCGGCTGCGGCTGCTCGGCTCGCCGCAGGAGGTCGCCGAGTGCCTGCGGCTCTCGGTGCGCTCGACGCTGGCCGTCTCCTCGGTCCTGGGCCTGGGGATGCTGCTGCTCGCGCCGCAGATCGCCGAGCATGTGCTCGGCAACACCAGCAGCGGCGTGGTGCTGGTGCTGCGGCTGTGCGGGCTGGCGCTGCCGTTCGCCGCGCTGGGCGACGTGCTGCAGTCGATCACCCGCGGCTTCGGCCGGATGCGGACCACGGTGCTGATCGAGCGGATCGCCCGGCCGCTGGCCCAGCTGGTGCTGGTCGTGCTGGTCGTGCTGGTCGTGCCGACGCACAGCGTGCTGCTGCTCGTGCTGGCCTGGACCGTGCCCTACCTGCCCGCGACGCTGCTGTCCTGGCTGCCGGCCCGGCGGATGGCGGCGCTGAACCGGGCCCGCCGCTCCGACGCGGCGCCGTCCGGCTTCGACCGCCGGGAGTACTGGCGCTTCACCGGTCCCCGGGCCCTGATCTCGCTGACCCAGGTCGGCCTGCAGCGGGCCGACGTGCTGCTGATCATCTCGATCCTGGGCCCGGTGCCGGCCGCGCTCTACTCGGCCGCGACCCGGTTCCTGGTCGTCGGGCAGCTGGGCAACCAGGCCATCTCGGTGGCGCTGCAGCCGCGGCTGTCGGCCGCGCTGGCCCGCAAGGACCTGGACGAGGCCGGGATGCTCTACCGCACCACGACCAGCTGGCTGGTGCTCACCACCTGGCCGCTCTACCTGCTCGTCGGCGCGTTCCCGGCCGGCCTGCTCAGCATCTTCGGCCACCGGTACGCCAGCGCCACCGACGTCGTGGTCGTGCTCTGCGGCGCGATGCTGGTCGCCACCGCCAGCGGCCAGGTCGACACCGTGCTGATGATGGCCGGCAAGAGCACCTGGAACCTGGCCAAGGCCGTCCTGGCACTGGTCGTCCAGGTCGGCGTCGACCTGATCCTCATCCCCCAGATCGGGATCCTCGGCGCGGCCATCGGCTGGGCCGTCTCGATCCTGGTCGCGAACCTGGTGCCGCTGGCGCAGCTGCTCGTCGCGACCGGGCTGCACCCGGTCGGCCGGTCCAGCGTCACGGCGGTCGTGCTGTGCACGGCCACGGTGCTGCCGCCGGCGGTGATCGCCCGGGTGGCCTTCGGCGACCGGCTGGTGCCGGCGCTGGCGGCCTCGGTGGTGGCGGCGCTGCTGTGGGCCGGGGCGCTGTGGAAGTTCCGCCGCGCCCTCGTGCTCGACGCGTTCATCGGCGGCCGGCGGCGCGGTCCCCGGGGCGGTCCCGGCGGGCCCGGCGGTCCGGGATCCGGCGGCCCGGGCCCGGGTCCGGCTCCGGTCGGCCCGGCCCCTGCCGGTGCGGGCGCGAACGGCGCCGCGCCGGCCCGGAACGGGACCGCGGTCGACGGAGGAAGGAACGGGACCAAGGTCGCCGCGCCGCCCCGCCTGACCACCCCGCGCAAGCCGGCCCCGACCGGCCGCGGCCGCCACCGCGCCTGAGCGCCGAGCGCGCCCTGCGCCTGAGCGCGGCCCCGCGCGGCCCCCGCGCCTGAGCGCGGCCCGGCGTCAGGCGGACTTGCGCAGGTCCGAGCCGTACCCGTAGCGGAGGATGGCCGGCCCGCTGACCAAGCTGATCACCCGGCGGGCCTTCGGGTCCAGCTTCGTCCGCCAGGCCTCGTCGAGCGTGAGCTGCTCGGGACCGGACCGGAACCGCATCGGGTTGCCGGCCACGCTGTGGTCGCGCGGCAACTCCACGCTGGACTCCCCCACGAACGCCAGGTCGGCCTCGGAGGCGTCCCGGCCGAGCAGGAACCGGACGATGCCGGCCAGCGTCTCCCGCGGCTTGGCCACGAAGTCCTCGTAGTGCACCAGCTCGGCCGGCACGCCCCGCAGCCGCAGCGCGTCGAGCAGGAAATTGAACGCCACCCACTCGGCCGCGGTCCGGGCCGGCGGGTACGTCGGCATCGGCTTGCCGTCCCGGTCCGGCCGGGCGACGGTCTTCGACCAGGAGTAGCAGACGCCGTAGACCGAGCGGATCAGGTGCACGAGCTTGAGCTCGACGTCCGGCACGTGCCGCAGCAGGTACGCCGAGGACGGGTACTTCGAGGTGTCGACGACGACCTCCGCCCCGCTGACGGTCCGGACCGACGCGTACACACTCGACATGGCCGCCGCGTACTCGTGCAGCTTGCGGTTGTAGTCGGGGGCGAGCGCGGGCGCGGACAGCAGCGGCGTGTACCGGACCCGCTCGACCGCCTTGCGCAGGGTCAGCAGCCGCTTGGCGTCGACCTGGTCCCAGCCGCCGAACGCCTCCTTGCCGACCGCGGTCCAGAACTCGCACTCGGAGAACGACTTCCCGCAGCCGCACATCCGGTCCATGACGACGCCCTGGTCCCAGAGGTAGCAGAGCTCACCGACAGTGACGAACCCCGGCACCGCGCCGAGCACCCGCGACAGCAGTGTGCTGCCGCTGCGCCCGTGACCCCCCACGAACGCGACCGGCACCGGCGTAGTCATCCTCGTTCCCCCTCACGCTGAGCAAACCCCGGGTGAACTGTAGTGGCCGTACGCGAGCAGCGTCCCCTGAACGGGGCGCAGGCCCGGGACCCCGCACAGTCGGCTTGCACATGTGGAAGGCTCCACGCGTGCGGCACGGGGCCGAACGGCCGCACGGGGGTGGAGGAATGCAGCTAAGGGGTCTGGGCAGTGGGTGAAGGACATCGGCTGAACGACGATGTCGGCCGGGGCAGACGACGCTGGCGGCTGGTGGTGATCGCCGGCGTGGTGGTGGCGATCGTGGCCGTGGCCGGCGCGGTCCTGACCGTGGTCAACCACGACGACAACGCCACCCCGGGCCTGGCCGGGCCGGCGAGCAGCCTCCCGCCGCCGCTGCCGAGCAGCCTGCCCAGCGACGGCCCCAAGCCCCCGGCCAAGGGCGCGTACGTCGGCGCGTACGTGCAGCCCGACAGCGACTACACCCCGCAGGGCCGCATCGACGCCGTCACCGACTTCGAGCAGAAGACCGGCCGGCAGATGGACATCGTGCAGACCTATCACCCGTGGGACGACGAGTTCCCGGACGCGGCCGACAAGTGGGCCGCCGACAACAACCGGATGCTGCTGCTGTCCTGGGCCGGCACCGACACCCGGGTCATCCAGAGCGGCCGGTACGACGACATGATCCGGCAGCGGGCCCGCGCGGTCCGGGACCTGGGCAAGCCGATCTTCCTGCGCTGGCGCTGGGAGATGGACCGGCCCAACCTGCAGGCGAGCATCTGGACCCCGCAGGACTTCATCGCGGCCTGGCGGCACATCCGGATGATCTTCACCGAGGAGAAGGCGACCAACGTCTCCTGGGTCTGGTGCCCGCTCGCGGCCGGCTTCGCCGCCGACCGGGCCGCGCCGTACTACCCCGGCGACTCCGACGTGGACTGGGTCTGCGCGGACGTCTACACCGGCCAGCAGCTGGACAGCTTCGGCACCGCGACCGCACCGTTCCTGGACTGGGCCAAGGGCCACCCGTCCAAGCCGATCATGATCGGCGAGTGGGCCACCTCGGACCAGTTCCCCGGCGGCCAGACCGCGTGGCTGGACCAGGCCGAGCAGGTCACCGAGGACAACCCGTCGATCAAGGCGCTGGTCTACTTCGACTCGAACGACAAGACCAAGGGTCCACGGGCGCAGCTGGCGCTGCAGGGCGACGCGGTGGAGCAGTTCGGACAGTTGCTGGCCGAGCCGTACTTCAACCCCAGACGGCTGCCCGTCCGGCGCTGAGTAGGGTGCGGTTCACCATTCGTTCGCCCGTACGGCCCCGTCCGGTCGCCGACGCCGGTAGATTCGCGATACGGAGCCGCATTTCTCGGCGGGTCGACTGCGCGGCGGGCCGGACCGGTCGCCGCGCTGGGGGTGGAGACGATGACGGCTGCCTTCGCGGCGGCGGAGAGGTCGCGAATGCCCGGGGGACAAGGACCGGTGCTGCTGGTGGGTTCCAGCGGCGGGCACCTCGCCCAACTGCTCGCGCTGCGGTCCTGGTGGGGGGACCGGCCGCGGGCCTGGGTCACCTTTCCGACCCCGGACGCCAAATCGCAGCTGCCGGGCGAGAAGGTCGCCTGGGCGCATTATCCCACCACCCGTAACATTCCGAACCTCCTCCGCAACATGGGTCTCGCATTCAGGCTCTTGCGTAAGGTGAAACCGGCCGTGATCGTGTCCACCGGTGCCGGCGTCGCGGTTCCTTTCTTCGTCCTCGGCTGGCTGCGCGGAATTCCCACGGTCTATCTCGAGGTGTACGACCGCATCGACTCCCCCACGCTCACCGGCCGGCTGTGCCGCCCGTTCACCCGACTGTTCCTGGTGCAGTGGGAGGAGCAGCGCCGGTTCTACCCGGGCTCCGTCGTCGTGGGGCCGCTGCTGTGAGCGCGGCTCCGCGGGTGCTGGTGCTGGTCGGGACGGATCACCACCGCTTCGACCGGCTGGTCGCCTGGGTGGACCGGTGGGCCGCCGACCGCGGCGCCGACGTGCTGGTCCAGCACGGCACCTCCCGCCCGCCGGAGTTCGCGGCCGGCCAGCCTTACCTGGACTGGGCCAAGGTGCAGTCCGAGATCGCCGCCGTCGACGTGGTGGTCAGCCACGGCGGCCCGGCGACGATCTCCGAGGCCCGCAAGGCCGGCCACCGCCCGATCGTGGTGCCGCGCGACCCGGCGCGCGACGAGCACGTCGACGACCACCAGCAGTTGTTCTCCCGCCGGCTCGGCTCCAGCGGCCTGGTCACGGTGGCCGAGGACGAGGCGGCGTTGCGCGACGCGCTGGACGCGGCGGCCGTCGCCGGCCGCGGTGCCGCGGTCGGGACGCCGGAGGAGATCGTGAGCACCACCCGGCGGCTGGGCCGGCTGGTCGACGGGCTGCTGCGGGTCGAGACGCCGCCGCCCGCGGCCGTGGACCGGCCTCGGATCGCGTTCCTCGGCGGCTTCGGCCGGTCCGGGTCGACGCTGCTGGAGCGGATGCTGGCCGAGGTGCCCGGGGTGACCGCGATCGGCGAGTCCGTGCACCTGTGGGAACGGGCGCTGCGCGACGACGAGCGTTGCGGCTGCGGCGAGCCGTTCTCCCGCTGTCCGCACTGGCGGGCGGTCGGCGCCGCCGCGTTCGGCGGCTGGGACCGGCTCGACGTCGAGCAGGTGCTGGCCCTGAAGGCCGCGGTCGACCGGACCCGGTACGTGCCGCTGCTGGCCGCCCCGGCCGCCTCGGCCAAGCAGGCCCGCATGGTCGACGAATACTGCGACCTCTACCGGCGGCTCTACCGGGGCGTCGCCGAGGTCACCGGCGACGCGGTGCTGGTCGACGCGAGCAAGCACGCCTCGCTGGCCTTCGCGCTGCGCCGGGCCGCCGACCTGGACCTGCGGGTGCTGCACATGGTCCGCGACAGCCGCGGCGTGGCGTACTCGTGGTCGAAGCGGGTGAGCCGGCCGGAGCGGGACGCCGAGGACATGCCGACCTACACGCCGGCCCGCGCGGCCGTGCTCTGGACGGCCAACAACGCGCTGTTCGACCTGCTCGGCCGGCTCGGCACCGCGGTCCACCGGATCCGGTACGAGGACCTGGTGGCCGAGCCGGTGGGCGTGCTCAGCGAGGTGCTGGCCTACCTGGGGCTGCCGGCCGACGAGGAGTCGCTGCGGTTCCTGCACTCCGACAGCGCGGAGCTCGGCCGCAGCCACACGATCGGCGGCAACCCGATGCGGTTCTCCACCGGCCGGCTGACGCTGCGGGCCGACGACGCCTGGCGGCGGGAGATGCCGCCGCGGACCCGGCTCGGCGTGTCGGCGCTGACCGCGTGGCCGATGACCGGCTACGGCTACCAGCTGCGGGGGGACAAGTGACCGGTTCGCCGGCCGCGGAGCAGGACACGACCGGCGCCGGGACGTACCCGGCGGTGACCGTGGTGATCCCGACCCGGGACCGGCCGCAGCTGGTCCGCAAGGCCGTGGCCGCGGTGCTGGCCCAGGACTACCCGGGCGAGGTCCGCTGCATCGTCGTGCACGACAGCAGCGAGCCGGACACCGAGCTGGAAGAGGACCGGGTCGCGGTCACCCGCAACGTCCGCTCCCCCGGCCTGGCCGGCGCCCGCAACTCCGGCATCGCGCTGGTCGAGACCGAGCTGGTCGCCTTCTGCGACGACGACGACCGCTGGCTGCCGGACAAGCTGTCCGCACAGGTCGCGGTGCTGCGGTCCGACCCGGAGGCGTCGTTCGTCTGCTGCGGGATCCAGGTCCGGTACGGCGACCGGCTGGTCGAGCGCACCCTGTCCGCGGACCGGGTCACGTTCACCGACCTGCTGCGGGACCGGCTGACCGAGCTGCACCCGTCCACGTTCCTGATCCGGCGCGCGCTGCTGGACGAGATCGGGCTGGTCGACGAGGAGCTGCCGGGCAGCTACGCCGAGGACTACGAGCTGCTGCTGCGGGCGGCCCGGGTCGCGCCGATCCGGTCGCTGCCAAGCGTGCACGTCGAGGTGCTCTGGCACCAGAAGTCGTACTTCACCGGGCGCTGGGCGACGGTCTCGGCCGCGCTGCAGCGGCTGCTGGTCACGTACCCCGACTTCTACGGCGAGCGCGCCGGGGCGGCCCGGCTGACCGGGCAGATCGCGTTCGCGGAGGCCGCGCTGGGCAACCGGCGGCAGGCGCTGCGCTGGGCGGCGAAGACGGCCCGGCTCAAGCCGACCGAGCCGCGGGCGGTGCTGGCGCTGGCGGTGGCGTCCAAGGCGGTCACCGGCGAGCGGGTGGTCCGCGAGCTGAACTCCCGCGGCCGCGGGATCTAGCCGACGGCAGCACGAGGCCCCCGGGGTGATCCCCGGGGGCCTCGTCTGCTGTGCGTCCTAGCCGCCGATCACCTGACGCCACGCGTTCTTGCTCGCCGCGTCGAGGAGACGGAAGTCGCCGCCGACGGTCGAGTCGAAGTACGTGATGTAGGCGGCCCCGTTGGCCCGGGCATAGCTGCCGATCTTCGTCAGCCAGGCGGCCCGGCCGGCGCCGCTGTCGCCGGAGGCCATCTTGCTGCCGAGCTCGGCGACGGCCCAGTTCACACCGGCCGCCTTGGAGGTGGCGACGGCGGTGCCGAGCATCGAGGCCGGGTCACCGTACGAACCCTTGGTGAAGGACTTGTTGTAGCAGTCCCACCCGATGGTGTCGACGACGCCGGCGCCGGCGAAGTAGTCCTTCCAGTTGCGGTGCGAACCCGGGTTGAGCGTCCAGCACATGAGGATCAGGTTCGAGTGCAGCTGGGGGTTGTTCGCCTTGTCGGCCAGCCCGGCGAGGTGCGCCCAGGCCGCCCGGTAGTCGGCGGTCGTGAACGAGCCGGCCTCCACGTCGTTCTCGGGCTCGTGGAAGTAGGACCAGAAGATCGGGCGGTCCTTCGGCGCGGTGGCGAACCAGTTCGTGAACTGGCTGTCCAGCCGGCCGGCCGCGACGTCCTTCGGTGCCGCCTTGAACGAGACCACGACCGGGCCGCCGCTGACGCCGGCCGAGCCGGGCCACGCCGCCGGCATGCCGGTGTAGTACGTCCGGACCACGTCGGGCCGGCCGAAGGCCGCCGTCTCGCGGGCCAGGGCCGAGGAGGCGTTGGAACCGTCCCCGGTCCAGAGGCTGGTGCCGAACAGGGTGCTGCCGATCGGCTTGCTCGGCGGGGCCGGGGCCGAGGAGGACGTGCTGGCCGAGGAGGTCGGCTTGCTCGGGGCCGGGACCGGCGGCAGCGGGGACAGCGAGGGCAGTCCCGCGCCCGGGGAGGTCGGACCGGCCGAGGGGGGCGCCGGAGCCGGGGCGCCCGCGTCACCGTTCCAGGTGAGGGAGAGCTGGGGGCCGTCGGACCCGTGCTCGCTGGCGAACACCGCGGAGACGGATTCGGCGAGCGGGGAGACGAGGGCGAAGGAGTAGGTCCCGTCCTTGGTCACGACGCCGGAGAGGTCGAAGTCGAGCGACTTCTGCCGGGCGGCGGGCTGGACCGTGGCGACCACGGCGCCGACCGCGGGGGCGTTGCGCATCGTCATCGTCATCGCGTTCCAGCTCGTCGAGCCGACCGAGTGGAGCTCGACCGTCCCGGGCTGGTTGCGATCCGAGGAGAGCAGCAGGTGCGCCTTGGGGGTCAGGCCAGCGGGCACTCCCTGTACGGAGAACTTGAAGTACGTCCGTGTGTGCAGGTTCTTCTGGTTACTCGCGGTGAGCTTCGGGGACGAACCCCGGTTCTCGTTCGGGTACTCCTGGTACACGTAAGTGTCCGCGTTCGCGGCCACCGTGAGCGAGCTCGGGGCCGCGGTCTTGTCCGCCGCCCCGGCCATCACAGCGGTGACGCCGACGGCAAGGGACACCGCCACGCCCGAACCGATGATCTTCGCGGCCCGTGAGCCGTTCCTGCGCTGGGGGCCGGTGGTCAGCGCGACCTGCTGACCACCCGGCCGACGTTCGTGCCTGTTCCGACCTGCGTCGGAACGTCTGTGGCGCGAGCCGTGACCCATTCTGTCCTCTCCCGGCGTGCCTTCGCCTGCTGGTGTGAGCCTCGATCGAGCAAGGCCGCATCCTTGCGACAGCTAGCTCCAGGACCGCCGGTGAGCCAGGGCACCGAACCCGGGACATCACCCGCGGTCAGCCGCCCGGTTGGATCTCCTCCCGAAGGGCTTGCGGGACCATAGCTCCTTACACGGGCAGTCACAAGGCGCACCCGCCTCAGTGGTGGACGAGTTACGGCAGGTACACACGACTGGGCTAATGGCGCACAGTCGGCACAGACACAACGTTCGGACTCACCACAGGCCCCACCGGAGGCGCACACGCAGTGATCGACTCGCCGGTCGAGGGGAATCCCCGGACGCCTTCCGTCACCGGTCGGGTCCACTAAAGTCTGCCCGTCAGTACGTACGGCGGGGTGGGGGAACTGGGCGTGGACGATCACCGCCTCGTGTTCGTGGGCGGGCTGCACCGCAGCGGGACGACCCCGCTGGCGCGGACCCTGGCGACACATCCCCAGGTCAGTGGCTTCGTCGAGACCGGCGCCCGGGAGGACGAGGGTCAGCACCTGCAGACCGTCTACCCCCGGGTCCGCGACTACGGCGGCGCCGGCCACTTCGCCTTCAGCCCCGCGGCGCACCTGACCGAGACCTCGCCGTACGTCGGCAAGGAGTCGGCGGCGACGCTGCTGGAGCAGTGGAAGCCGTACTGGGACCTGAGCCGGCCGGTGCTGGTGGAGAAGAGCCCGCCGAACCTGATCATGACCCGGTTCCTGCAGGAGCTGTTTCCGGACGCCTATTTCGTCATGGTCGTCCGGCACCCGGTGATCGTCACGCTGTCCACCCGCAAGTGGGCCCGCAAGATGACCATGAAGCGGCTGGCCGCGCACTGGTTCCGGGCCCACGACCTGTTCGCCGCGGACGCGCCGGCGATCCGGCGCCTGCACGTGGTCAAGTACGAGGACCTGGTCGGGCAGCCGGAGCGGACCCTGGACGGCATCGGCCGGTTCCTGGGCCTGGACGGCCCGATCCCGCCGGAGACCCTGCAGGGCCACCGCAGCAGCTCGTACGCGGCCCAATGGGGCCAGTGGGCCTCGTCCCGGGCCCCGCTGCCGTTCCTGCGCTACCACCGGCTCGTCCGCGCCTACGAGGAACGCGCCCGGCGCTACGGCTACAGCATGCGCGACCTCTCGCTCGCCGAGCCGTTCCCGGTCCCCGAGCACCGCTGAGGGCCTGGACGGCACCGACCCCGCCCGGCGGTGAGCCGGAACGGGGTCGGGACGGGCGGGCAGCGCCGGGAGGTCAGCCCTCGAGGATGGTGCCCGCGCCGGCCGTGGCGTTGGTCGCCTCGTCGACGAGGATGAACCCGCCCGTGGTCCGGTTCCGGCGATATTCGTCGGCGAACAGCGGCTGGGTCGTGCGCAGCCGCACCCGGCCGATGTCGTTGAGCCCGAGCTCGGTCGCGTCCTCGTCCCGGTGCAGCGTGTTGACGTCCAGCCGGTAGCGCAGGTCCCGCACGACGGCCCGGGCCGACCGGGTGGTGTGCTTGATCGCCAGCTTGGCGCCCGGCCGCAGCGGCTTGTCGGTCATCCAGCAGACCATCGCCTCGATGTCCTGGGTGACCATCGGCGCGTTGTTCGGCCGGCAGATCAGGTCGCCGCGGGAGACGTCGAGGTTGTCCTCCAGCCGCACCGTGACCGACATCGGCGCGTACGCCTCCTCGACCGGGCCGTCCATCGTGTCGATCGCGGCGATCCGGGTGCGCAGCCCGCTGGGCAGCACCATGACGTCGTCGCCGGGCTTGAGCACGCCGCTGGCGACCTGGCCGGCGTAGCCCCGGTAGTCGTGCCAGGCGTCGGACTGCGGCCGGATCACGTACTGCACCGGGAACCGGACGTCGATCAGGTTGCGGTCGCTGGCGACGTGCAGGTTCTCCAGGTGGTGCAGCAGGCTCGGCCCGTCGTACCAGGGCATGTTCTCCGAACGGGTGACCACGTTGTCGCCGTTGAGGGCGGACACCGGGATCACGGTCAGGTCCGGCACGTGCAGCTTGGTCGCGAACGCGGTGAACTCGTCGTGGATCCGGTCGTAGACCGCCTGGTCATAGCCGACGAGGTCCATCTTGTTCACGCAGAGGACAAGGTGCGGCACCTCGAGCAGGGTGGCCAGGAACGCGTGCCGCCGGCTCTGCTCGACGATCCCGTTGCGGGCGTCGACCAGCACCAGTGCCAGATCCGCGGTCGAGGCCCCCGTCACCATGTTGCGGGTGTACTGGATGTGCCCCGGGGTGTCGGCGATGATGAACTTGCGCTTGGGCGTGGCGAAGTAGCGGTACGCGACGTCGATCGTGATGCCCTGCTCCCGCTCGGCCCGCAGGCCGTCGGTGAGCAGCGCCAGGTTGACGTGCTCCTCGCCGCGCTCCTTGGAGACGCGCTCGACCGCCTCGATCTGGTCGGCGAAGACGGTCTTCGTGTCGTACAGGAGCCGCCCGATGAGCGTGCTCTTGCCGTCGTCGACGGACCCCGCCGTCGCGAACCTCAGGATGTCCATTTAGAAGTAGCCCTCACGCTTGCGGTCTTCCATGGCGGCCTCGCTGAACTTGTCGTCGCCCCGGGTCGCGCCGCGCTCGGTGATCCGGGTGGTGGCGACCTCGTCGATCACCTTTTCCACGGTGTCCGCGTCGGACTCCACGGCCGCGGTGAGGCTGGCGTCGCCGACGGTGCGGTAGCGCACCCGCCGGACCTCGACCTCCTCGCCGTCCCGGGGCTGGCAGACCGGGTGGACGCCGAAGAGCATGCCGCGCCGCTCGAAGACCTCGCGGTCGTGCGCGTAGTAGATGGAGGGCAGCTCGATGCTCTCCTGCTGGACGTACTGCCAGATGTCGAGCTCGGTCCAGTTCGACAGCGGGAAGACCCGGATGCTCTCGCCCTCGTGGATGCGGCCGTTGTAGAGGCTCCACAGCTCGGGGCGCTGGTTCTTCGGGTCCCACTGGCCGAAGTCGTCGCGGAAGGAGAAGATCCGCTCCTTGGCCCGGGCCTTGTCCTCGTCCCGCCGGGCGCCGCCGAAGATCGCGGTGAAGCGGTGCTTCTCCAGCGCGTCGAGCAGGACCGGCGTCTGGATCCGGTTGCGGGTGCCGTCCGGCGGCTCGGTCACCGAGCCGTTGTCGATGGCCTCCTGCACGCTGGCCACCAGCAGCTGCACGCCGAGCTCCTCGGCCCGCCGGTCCCGGAACGCCAGCACCTCGTCGAAGTTGTGCCCGGTGTCCACGTGCATCACCGGGAACGGGACGCGCGCCGGGTAGAAGGCCTTCTCCGCCAGCCGGAGCATGACGATCGAGTCCTTGCCACCGGAGAACAGCAGGACCGGCCGCTCGAACTCGGCCACCACCTCGCGGATGATGAAGATCGCTTCCGCTTCCAGGGTCTGCAGCTGGCTCAGCTGATACCGCTGGGGGTCCGTCATCGCGTTCCTGCTCTCTCGGTCGTCTCCCGGTGCCGCCCGATGAGCCCGATGACCCGGCCGGCCACCCCAGCGTCGCAGACGAGCAGATCGGGCGACCACGGATCGGGCTGGTTATAACGCAATGGCAACCCGTCGACGTGGCTGGCGTGCAGCCCGGCCGCGTGCGCGACCGCGACCGGCGCGGCCGAGTCCCACTCGTACTGGCCGCCGTCGTGGAAGTAGGCGTCGACCTCGCCGCGCAGCACGGCGTCCACCTTGGCCCCGGCCGAGCCCATCCCGACCAGCTCGGCCCCGAGCTCCTCGGCCACCGGGTACGCCCAGGCCGGCGGGCGGGTCCGGCTCACCGCGATCCGCCGGACGGCGTCGCGCGCGGGCGGGGCGACCGGGGTGCGGGACGAGCGGAGCGCGCCGATCGCGGGCAGCGCGACCGCACCGCAGGCGAGCTCGCCCGAGACCCAGAGCGCCACGTGCACGGCCCAGTCCGGCCGGCCGGCCTCGCCGAACTCGCGGGTGCCGTCCAGCGGGTCGACGATCCAGACCCGCTCGGCGGTGTGCCGGGCCGCGGGGTCAGGGCTCTCCTCGGAGAGCACGGCGTCACCGGGCCGGCGGGCGGCCAGTTCGGCGAGCAGGAACCGGTCGGACTCCTTGTCCCCGGTCTTGCCGTCCGCACCGCCTGCCCGCAGTTCCAGCAGCAGGGCACCGGCCCGCTCGGCCAGTTCCTCGGCCAGCTGGGCATCATCCACGTGAACGTCTACCTCTCCCGGTACGGATTTCTTCCCCCGACGACAGCGATGCCGGGCGGCCACGGGGACGCCCGGCATTCGCGCACCACATACATCCTCGTCCCGGCCGGGACGACGGGGTCAGTACGCCCCGCGCCCCCGGACCACGGTCGACATCGTCTTCCACAGGATCATCAGGTCGAGCGTGAACGACCAGTTCTCCACGTACCGCAGGTCGAGGCGGACCGACTCGTCCCAGTCGAGGTCGCTGCGCCCGCTGATCTGCCAGAGCCCGGTGAGCCCGGGCTTGACCAGCAGGCGGCGGCGCACGTCGTCCTGGTAGAGCGCGACCTCTTCGGGCAGCGGCGGCCGGGGCCCGACCAGCGACATCCTGCCCTGCATGACGTTGATCAGCTGGGGCAGCTCGTCCAGCGAGTAACGCCGCAGGAACCGGCCCACCGGGGTGACCCGGGGGTCGTCGCGGATCTTGAACAGCAGCCCCTCGGCCCGCTCGTTGCGGTGCTCGAGCTCGGCCTTGCGCTTGTCCGCGTCCAGGTACATGGAGCGGAACTTGAGCAGGGTGAACTCGCGGCCGTCCTGACCCGTCCGGACCTGGCGGAACACCGCCGGGCCGGGGCTGGACAGCCGCACCGCCAGCCAGAGGCCGATCATCAGCGGCAGGAACATCAGCACGCAGAGCGCGGCCAGCGAGCGGTCCACGATCGCCTTGGCCACCCGGCGGGCGCCGGCGAACTCCGGCTCCTCGACGTGCAGCAGCGGCAGACCGGTCATCGGCCGGATGTGCAGCCGGGGACCGGCCACCTCCATCAGGCCGGGCGCCACCACCAGGTCGGTGTCGGTGCCCTCCAGCTGCCAGGACAGCCGGCGCAGCCGGGCCGGGCCGACGCTGGCGCCGGCGGCCACCGCGACGGTGTCGGCCCCGGAGGCCCGCACCGCGTCGGCGACGTCGTCCAGCCCGCCGAGCAGCGGGACGCCGAGCCCGACCAGCCGGGCGCCGTCGCCGGCGGACAGGCAGGCCCCGACGACCTGCATGCCGCAGTAGCGCTCCTGGCGCAGCTGGGCGGTGAGGTCGGCGACCGACTCCTCGCCGCCGACCGCGATCACCCGGTACGTGTACCGGCCGCTGGAGCGGCCGTGGTGCAGACGCTTGCGCAGCGCGTAGTGCCCGAAGAAGGACAGCACCATCGCCATCGGCAGCGCGAGCACGATGTACCCGCGGGCCACGTCGGCGTGCAACGCGTACGACACGAAGCCGACGGTCGCGGTCAGACCGACGAACGCGCGGAAGATCCGCTGGAACTCCTCGGAGCCGAGCCCGAGGATCCGGGCCTCGTACCCGCCGGCCAGGGCGATCGCGCAGACCCAGAGGACCGGCGCGGCCAGGCTGGCCGCCGCGTACGCGTACGCCCAGGAGAACGAGTCCTGGAACCGGACCTCGTAGGCCGCCGCGGCAGCCGCGATCCCGACCAGCGCATCCACGCCGACCAGCAGGCGCGCGTAGCGCCGCTCCCAACCCCGGCGCCGGGCAACGCCGACGCCCACGCCGTCGTCGACGAACCGGGCCGACCGGTCGAGGACGCTCATGTACACCCCACCCCCCGTCCGGCCGTGCGCGGAGCACCACCGGACCGCTTTCGCATGACGCCCTCGGCCCGCCGGGCCGCGGTAGCGGCACGTCGGGTCCCCCCAAGAGCGAGCCCAAACATAGCGGCTTAGGTCACGCAGTGTGAAGCGTCCAATAAAAAACTCTGATGTCGGCGTGAGAACACTGTCCACCCGGGCAATTTGGTTACTCTATGTAGTCACCACTCGGTGCAACAAGCGGAGGTCGCCCAGGAACTCCACGTCGCTGCTCCGGGCGGCCGAAAGGACAATACACACAACCACTCAGAGCCACCGAGGCGGTCCGGTACCCACACCGCCGACCACCCGTTGGGGCAGCTCGCGCCGCCTTGTGGCGTCGGGGAGACTGTGCCGGTGCGGATCGACGACGAGCGCGCGTCGGAGGCCGCTCGCGCTCCGGTCGCGCAGGACGACCTGGACTTCATGGATCCCGGTAGCGGCACCGCGGACGACGCTGCGCTGCGCGCTGACGTCCGCCGGGTCGGCGTGCTGCTGGGCGAGTCGCTGGTGCGGCAGGAGGGACAGGAGCTGCTCGACCTGGTCGAGCAGGTCCGCGGGCTGACCAAGGCGTCCCAGGACGATGACGGTGCGGCGCTGCGGGAACTGCGCCGGCTGCTCGGCGACGCCCCGCTCCCGACCGCGATCGCGCTGGTCCGGGCCTTCTCGGCGTACTTCTACCTGGCCAACCTGGCCGAGCAGGTGCACCGGGTGCGCGGGCTGGCCGAGCGGCCGCCGGAGCGGGGCTGGCTGGCCGAGGCGGTCGCCGCGGTCACCGCCGAGGTCGGGCCGGAGGGGCTGACCGAGGCGCTGGCCGCGCTCGCGATACGGCCGGTCTTCACCGCCCACCCGACCGAGGCCAGCCGGCGCACGATCCTGGACAAGCTGCGTGCGGTCGGGGACGTGCTGCTGGCCGAGCCGGCCGGGCGGTCGGCCTCGGCGACCGCGCGGCGCCGGCACGACCGGCGGCTGGCCACCGTGGTCGACCTGATCTGGCAGACCGACGAGCTGCGGCTGGACCGGCCCGACCCGGTCGAGGAGGCCCGCAACGTCACCTATTACCTGGACGACCTGGCCGCCGGGACCGTGCCGGGGCTGCTGGCCGACCTGGCCGACGAAGCCGCCGCGCACGGCGGCACGCTGGCAGCCCAGGCCCGGCCGCTCACGTTCGGCAACTGGACCGGCGGCGACCGGGACGGCAACCCGAACGTCACGGCCGAGGTCACCGACCAGGTGCTGCGGCTCATGCACGCGCACGGCATCGACGTGCTCATCCGGGCCGTGGACCGGGTCACCCGCGAGCTGTCGTCCTCGTCGCGGATCGTCGGGATCAGCGCCGAGCTGCGCAAGTCCATCGACCGCGACCTGGAGACCGTGCGGGGGCTGGACGGGCGGAGCCTGCGCTTCAACGCCGAGGAGCCGTACCGGCTGAAGGCCAGCTGCATCCGGGCCAAGCTGGTCGCGACCCGGGAGCGGCTGGCGGCCGGGACCCGGCACGAGCCCGGCGTCGACTACCTGGGCAGCGCGGAGCTGCTGGAGGAGCTGGCGCTGATCGGCGACTCGCTGCGGGCGCACCGCGGCGCGCTGGTGGCCGACGGGCCGCTGGCGGCGCTGGAGCGGACGGTGGCCGCGTTCGGGCTGCACCTGGCGACCATGGACGTACGGGAGCACGCCGATGCCCACCACGAGGCCGTGGGTCAGCTGGTGGACCGGCTCGGGGTCGAGTCCTGGCGCTACTCCGACCTGCCCCGGGAGTACCGCAAGCGGATGCTGTCACGGGAGCTGGCCGGGCGCCGGCCGCTCTCGCCGTACCCGCCGCCGCTGGAGGGGACCGCGGCCCGGACGTTCGCGGTCTTCACCACGATCCGGGACGCGCTGGACCGCTTCGGCCCCGAGGTCATCGAGTCGTACGTGATCTCGATGACCCGCGGCCCCGACGACGTGCTGGCCGCGGTCGTGCTGGCCCGCGAGGCCGGGCTGGTCGACGTGCACTCCGGGGTGGCCCGGCTCGGGTTCGTCCCGCTGCTGGAGACCGTGGCCGAGCTGCGCTCGGCCGACGCGCTGGTGGGCGGGCTGCTGGACGACCCGACGTACCGGGAGCTGGTGCGGCTGCGGGGCGACGTGCAGGAGGTCATGCTCGGCTACTCGGACTCCAACAAGGAGGCCGGCATCGCCACCTCGCAGTGGGAGATCCACAAAGCCCAGCGCCGGCTGCGGGACCTGGCCGCGAACTACGGCGTACGGCTGCGGCTCTTCCACGGCCGAGGCGGCACGGTCGGGCGTGGCGGAGGGCCGACGCACGAGGCGATCCTGGCCCAGCCGTACGGGACGCTGGACGGCGAGATGAAGCTCACCGAGCAGGGTGAGGTCATCTCGGACAAGTACTCGCTGCCGGTGCTGGCCCGGGACAACCTCGAGCTGACCGTGGCCGCGGTGCTGCGGGCCTCGGTGCTGCACCGGGAATCCCGGCAGCCGCCGAACGTGCTGGAGCGCTGGGACGCGGCCATGGAAGTGGTCTCGGCCGGGGCGTACGCGGCGTACCGGTCGCTGGTCGACGACCCGGACCTGCCGGCATACTTCCTCGCGTCCACGCCGGTCGAGCAGCTCGGCGGGATGAACATCGGCTCCCGGCCGTCGAAGCGGCCGGACAGCGGGGCCGGCCTCGGCGGGCTGCGGGCGATCCCGTGGGTGTTCGGCTGGACCCAGTCGCGCCAGATCGTGCCGGGCTGGTTCGGGGTCGGCGCCGGGCTGGCCGCCGCCCGCGGGGCCGGGCTCGGCGACGTCATCGACGAGATGGTCGCCGAGTGGCACTTCTTCCGGGCGTTCGTGTCCAACGTGGAGATGACGCTGGCGAAGACGGACTTCGGCATCGCCGGGCACTACGTCGCCTCGCTCGTGCCGGAGGAGCTGCGGCACGTCTTCGACCGGATCCGGGCCGAGCACGACCGGACGGTCACCGAGGTGCTGCGGCTGACCGGCGAGGCCGAGCTGCTGGACACCCAGCCGACGCTGAAGCGGACGCTGCAGGTGCGCGACGCCTACCTGGACCCGATCTCCTACCTTCAGGTCGCGCTGCTGGCCCGGGTCCGGGAGGCCGGCGAGGACGTGGTTCCCCAGCTGCGCCGTGCGCTGCTGCTCACCGTCAACGGAATTGCCGCCGGACTGCGTAACACCGGCTGAGCATTCGGCTCAATCCGGGCCTTTATTCACTACTAGTTCAGTAGGAATTAGGTAAACGGGACCCACGGGACGCCCGATGTGGCTAGCTTGGCGATGGCTGTAGGGGGTCTGCAGCCCGGCCGGAGGGGTCCGGCCGCGGGGGTAGTGACACACGCCGGCGCCTGCGCCGTGCGGGGGGAATTATGTGCGAGCACGGAGTCTTGCGCGAGCCTGCCCGGAAACGGGCCGGGCCGCGCGTGGACCGGGTGAGCGAGCTCGACACGGACTCGGCCGAGCTGGTGGACCGGCTGGTCCGGGTCGCCGGCACCGGTCTGCCCGGGATGCAGACGGCCGCCGGCCTGGTCTGCACGACCCGGCGGTTCTCGGCCGCCGGGGTGGTCGCGGAGCCCGAGGGCTGGAGCCTGCGCGGCACCGCGATCACGGTGCTGGGCGTGCGCCACCTCGACGAGGGCGGGCAGCGCCGGGTGCTGGGCGGCCGCACGGTCGCCGAGGTCTGCGGCATCCTGGTCGACCGCCTGCCGAGCACGAACTCGCCCGGAGACGCCGCGCTGGCCGTCTGGGCCGCGGCCGCCTGCGGGCATGACGGCGTGGGCGAGGCGCTGCGCCGCCTGGACGTGCTGGACGCCGGCCTCGGCGGCCGCCTCGTCGTCGACCTGGCCTGGACGGTCAGCGCGCTGGTCGCGGCGCGGGAGGTCGCGGACGTGGAGCGGCGGCTGGACCACGCCCGGACCCGGCTGCTCGGCTCGCGGACCGGCACCGGCGACCTGTTCGGACATGTCGCCGGGCCGGACCTGGTGACCCGCTACCGCCGGCACGTCGCGTCCTTCGCCGACCAGGCATACGCGATCCAGGCGCTGGCCCGGCTGCACGCCTCCGGTGGGGACGCGACCGCGCTGGCGGCCGCGGACCGGTGCGCGCGGCGGGTCAGCGCGAGGCAGGGGCCGGCCGGGCAGTGGTGGTGGCACTGGGACGTGCGCACCGGCGAGGTGATCGAGGGCTACCCGGTGCACAGCGCCCACCAGTACGCGCTGGCGCCGATGGCCCTGCTCGACCTCGCCGACGCCGGCGGCGAGGCGTACCCGGAGGAGATCCGGCGCGGGCTGTCCTGGCTCGTCGCCGCGCCGGAGGTCGACGAGCCGCTGGTGCTCGACGGTCCCGGCCTCATCGCCCACGGGGTCCACCGGGGCGACCCGGGCAAGCTCGTCCGCGGCGCCCGGACGCTCGGCTCCGCGGTCTCGCCGACGCTGCGGTTGCGGACCCTGGACCGGATCTGGCCCCCCACCACCGTCGATCGCGAGTGCCGCCCGTGGGCGCTGGGCTGGTTGCTCGACTGCTGGCTGACACCGCAGCGGACCGGCCGGCCCGCTCCGACCGCGCTTCCCGGCCGCTCCGGCTGAGAGCCGCCCGGGACGGGTCGTCGGGGCCCGTCCTCCCTGTCCGGTCAGGACACGACGTGCTGGAGGCACACAGTGACCATGTCCGTGGAGCCCGCGCTCCGCACCACCCAACTCGCCGGCGTCGAGCTGCACGCCCTCGACGAGGCCGGCACCATCGCGCACGTCATGTCCGCCCTCGAGATCGGCAAGGGCGGCTGGCTGGTCAACCCCAACGTCGACGTGCTGCGCCAGATCGAGCGCGACCCGCAGGTCCGGCGACTGGTCGGGCAGGCCACGCTCGTCGTCGCCGACGGGGCGCCGCTGGAGTGGGCGGCCCGGCTGGCCGGCACGCCGCTGCCGCCGCGGGTGCCCGGTTCCACCCTGATCTGGTCGCTGTCCAAGGCGGCGGCCCGCAGTGGTAGATCGATTTTCCTGCTCGGCGGGGCGCCCGGTGTGGCCGAGCGGGCCGTGGCCGCGCTGACCGAGGACGTGCGCGCGGCCGGCGCGCCGGAGCTGCGGGTGGCCGGGACGCACTGCCCGCCGCTGGGCTTCGAGAACGACCCGGCCGAGCTGGCCGCGATCCGGGCCGCGCTGGCCGCGGCTCAGCCGGACATCGTGTTCTGCGGGCTCGGCTTCCCCAAGCAGGAGAAGCTGATCTCCTGGCTGGTGGACGAGTTCAGCGGGACCTGGTTCATCGGCTCCGGGGCGAGCCTGGCCTTCGCCGCGGGCGAGGTCGCCCGGGCCCCGCAGTGGCTGCGCCGCATCGGCGCGGAGTGGGTCTTCCGGCTGGTCAGTGAGCCGCGCCGGCTGGCCCGGCGGTACCTGGTGCACGACGCGCCGTACGCGCTGGGCCTGCTGGCCCGCAGCGCGCTGGCCGGGCGGCGCGCCCGGCGGTCATCGTGAGCCGCGTCGTGCGGTCCCGGGCGCCGCTGCGGCTGAGCTTCGCCGGCGGCGGCACCGACGTCTCGCCGTTCCCGGAGAACGAGGGCGGCGTCGTGCTCAGCGCGACGATCGACAAGTACGCGTACGGCTCGTTGACGCCGCGGCCGGACTCGCGGGTCAGCGTGCACTCGCACGACCTGGACATGTCGCTGGACTACGACCTCTCCGACATCCCCGACTTCGACGGGAAGCTGGACCTGGTCAAGGCGGCCGTCCGGCGGCTCGGCGGGGACAGCTCCGGATTCGACATGGTGCTGCGCTCCAACGCCCCGCCCGGGTCGGGTCTCGGATCCTCCTCGACGATGCTGGTGGCGCTGGTCGGCCTGCTGCGCGAATACCACCGGCTGCCGCTGACCGAGTACGAGATCGCGGACCTGGCGTACCAGGCCGAGCGGGAGGACCTGCAGATCCGCGGCGGGCACCAGGACCACTACGCGGCCACGTTCGGCGGCTTCAACTTCATCGAGTTCGGCGAGCGCGTGATCGTCAACCCGCTGCGGATCAAGGACTCGACGATGCACGAGCTGCAGCTGAACCTGATGCTCTGCTACACGGGCACCACCCGGCAGTCCTCCCGCATCATCGAGGACCAGACCGCCCGCGTCACCGGCGGCGACTCCGAGACCCTGGAGGGCCTGCGGGCGCAGAAGGAGCTCGCGGTCGCGATGAAGTCGGCGCTGCTGCGCGGCGAGCTGTCCGAGTTCGGCTCGATGCTGGGCGAGGCCTGGAAGCAGAAGAAGCGGATGTCGCCGCTGATCGCCACCGAGTTCATCGAGGAGGCGTACGACGTCGCGATGCGGGAAGGCGCACTGGGCGGAAAGGTGACCGGCGCGGGCGGCGGTGGCTACATCCTGTTCTACTGCGACTTCACCCGCCAGCACCGGCTGGCCGAGGCGCTGACCCGGATGGGCGGCGTCGTGACACCGTTCGCGTTCGAGCCGAGAGGGCTGACGACATGGCGGGCGTGACCGAGGGCGAGGCGCTGCTGCGGCAGCGGGTGACCGACAGCCTGCAGGCCAAGCAGCGGCTGCTGGAGTCCGACGCGGTGCGCGCCACCGCGGAGGCGGCCGAGCTCGTCGTGCGCGCGCTGAGCGGCGGCGGCAAGGTGCTGTTCTTCGGCAACGGCGGCTCCGCCACGGACGCCGGGCACCTCGCGGCCGAGCTGCTCGGGCGCTTCTACCTGGAGCGGCGGCCGCTGGCGGCGGTGAGCCTGGCCGACAACACCGCCGCGATGACCGCGATCGGCAACGACTACTCGTACGAGGAGACGTTCTCCCGGCAGGTGCGGGCGCTGGGACGGCCCGGGGACGTCGCGGTCGGACTGTCCACCAGCGGCAACTCCCCCAACGTGGTGCGCGGGCTGGAGGCGGCGGGCGCGGCCGGGCTGGCGACGGTGGTGTTCACCGGGGCCGGTGGCGGAAAGCTGTCCGGACTGGTGGACGTCTGCGTCCGGGTTCCGACCGACGACACGCCCCGGGTGCAGGAGCTGTGCATGCTGCTCGGCCACACCCTCTGCGAGATCGTCGAGCGGGACCTGGCCGGGTCTTGATCCGGACCGCGTTCCTCGACCGGGACGGCACGCTCAACGTCAAGGCGCCCGAGGGTTCCTACGTCACGTCGCCGGACGCCGTGGTGCTGCTGCCCGGCGCCGGTTCGGCGGTGCGGCGGCTGAACGAGGCCGGCGTCCGGGTGGTGCTGGTGACCAATCAGCGCGGCCTCGCCCGTGGGCTGCTGACCCCGGCCGGGTACGCGGCGGTCGCGGACCGGCTGCGGGCGCTGCTGGCCGCCGACGGCGCCCGCCTGGACGCTTCGTACATGTGCCCGCACGAGGCCGGCTGCGACTGCCGCAAGCCGCGGCCGGGGCTGCTGCTGCGGGCGATGGCCGACGACCCGGGCATCTCGCCCGGCGGCGCGGTGCTGGTCGGCGACGCCGAGAGCGACGTCGCCGCCGGGATCGCGGCCGGGGTACGGACGGTGCGGCTCGGGCCGCCCGGGACGGCGACCGCGGCCGGCCTACTCCGGGCCGATCTGGCCGGTGCGGTCGACGAGCTGCTCGCCGGCGGGCTGCCGCCGGGTCACGTGACACCGGCCGCTGCGGCGGCGCCCGCGGCTCCGGCCGCGCACGCGGCTCCGGCTGGTGCGGCGGCACCCGCCGGCGAGCGTCGCTGATCCCGGCCCGCTCCGGCTGGCGCGGCCGCACCCGCCGGCGAGCGTGGCTGATCGCGGCCCGCTCCGGCGGCCCCACAGCAGCCGCCGGCGAGCGCCCACCGCTCGCCGGCGGTGACAGTCCCTACTGGGCCGGGTCGGGGATCGGGGTGAGGGTCGCCGCGTCGTCGGCGGCGGAGACGTGCACGGGCGGGTAGGGGGCGGTCCACTCGGCGCGGCGGCGCCAGGCCGCGCGCCAGCGCGGATCCCCCGCGGCGGCCGAGCGCAGCAGCACACCGGCCCGCAGCAGCGCCAGCCCGGCCGCGGCCCGGGGCCGGGCCCAGCTCGTCACCATCAGCGTGCGCCGGCCCCGCAGCAGCATCACCGTACGGTCCTCGCTGGTCGAGGACGCCCCCGCCTCGTGCTCGCTGACCGCGTCCGGGGTCACCGTCGGGCGCAGCCCGATCCGCCGGGCGCGCTCGGACAGGTCGACGTCGTCGCCGTACATGAAGAAGGTCGGGTCGAGGCCGCCGAGCCGGAGCCAGTCCGCCCGCCGCAGCAGCAGGAAGTAGCCGGTGACCGTGCCGACCTCGCGCACGCTGTCGCGCTCCCAGCCGCCGAGCGCCTCCGGGTCGAAGATCGGCGAGCCGCGCAACGCCGTGCTCAGGCCGGTGGCGAAGCAGGCCGTGCTCCACAGCGTCTGCCGGCCCCAGCAGGACCGCGGGTCGAGCGAGCCGTCCGGGTGCAGCGTCCGGCCGCCGACGGGACCGGCCTGCGGGTGCGCCTCGGCGAAGTCGACCGCGGCGTCGATCGCGTCCGGGTGCAGCACGGCGTCCGGGTTGACCAGCAGCACGTACCGGCCACGGGCGGTGTGCGCGGCGGCGTTGCAGCCGCGGGCGAATCCGAGGTTGACCGGGGAGGCGAGCACCCGGCAGCCGCCGGCCTCGGCGACCCGCTCGACCGTGTCGTCGGCGGAGGCGTTGTCGAGCACCACCACCTCGCGCGGATGCCGGGCGGTCGCGGCGTGCACGGACCGCAGCGCACGGCCGATGTCGGCGCCGTTGTTGTACGTGACGATGACGACCGAGACGACCGGCCCGTCCTGCGCCGCGGTCATGCGACCCGGGAGGACTCGTCGCGGGACCAGGTCCGGTCGCCCTCGCGCAGCAGTCGCCGGCCGCGCAGCCGCACCAGGACGTACACGGCCGCGTGCACCGGCACCGCGGGCCACACCCGGGGCGAGCGGGCCAGCAGCGCGAGCCGGCGGGCGATCCAGCCGAGGCCGCCCTTGTCCGCACCGGGTGCGGCCGGCGCCTGCTCGCGCAGCTCGCCGTTGCCGACCCGGGCCCGGGTCTGCACCCGGACCAGGTCCCGCAGCGTCGCCGGCGGGCGGACCACGCAGGTCGCGTCGTCGGCCCGGACCCGCTCGGCCGGGGCGAACAGGTTGCGGACGAACAGGTCGTCGGCGATCACGTCCGGGAAGTCGCCGAACCGGGCCCGGCCCGCGGCGGTCAGCGCGTAGACGCCGCCGGCCAGGGAGTCCCGCCCGTACGGCATCAGCTGCCAGATCGAGTAGTACGCGCGGACCGCCCGCGAGCAGCCGGTCGCGTCGATCGTGAGCCGGGGTGAGGCGGCCAGCGCGCCCCGGTCGGTGAGCGCGCGGGCCGTGGCCACCAGCGCCGGGTACGTCAGCTCGAGGTCGGCGTCGAGGAAGAAGCGCGGGAAGGCGGTCGCGGCGGCGTCCCCGGCGGTGAGCGCGCCGGCCTTGCCCGCCTCGGCCAGCTCGACCACGGTCGTGCCGGGCACGGCCCGGGCCAGGGCGGCGGTGTCGTCCGTGCAGCCGTTGGCCGCGACGACGACCTCCAGGCCGCCGGCCGGGGCCCCGTCGAGCAGGGTGCGCAGGCAGCGGCCGATCACGCCCGCCTCGTTGTGTGCCGGGATCACCACCGACGCCTGTACGGACACGTGCGGTTCCTCTCGTTCGCTCACTGGTTCAACCTTCTCGTTGTCGGTGGCATCTGGGGCACTGTGTTGGTGCCGGTGGTGTGGATGTCGCCGGTGCACCCCTGGTCCCCACCGGGCCATCACGGTCCTGAACCAGGCCGCTTGACACAGGGCTACTCATGCCTGCTCGTCGTCCGGGACGTCCCGGTAGGCGGTGCGCTCCGGCCAGCGGACGCCCAGCGCCTCGTCGCGGCCCCCGTCCAGCCGGGGCCGCCCGATCTGCATCGTCGGCTCGGCAACGCCGGTCGGATCCGGCCGCCGTCCCGGGGCCGTTCCCGCCGCCGGTGCCGGCCGGACCGTCTTCTCGGCGGGCGGCCGTTCCGGCCGGCGCAGGCGGATGGTCCTGTCGTCCACATCGAACCCGGTGGGGCGTCCGATGTGGACGGTGGGCTCGTCGGCGCCCGCCGGTGGTCGCGTGCGGACGGTCACCGGCAGGTGCAGCCGGACCGCGTCGGGAGCACGGGCCGGGACCGGGGGCCCGGCCTTCTCCTCGGCGACGGTGAAGCGCCACAGCGCTCCGGTCACGCCGAAGATCAGGAAGATGAAGTCCGCGTACATCGAGAAGCTCAGCGCGTCGAAGGTCGCGAACGACAGCGTCATGCCGAGCAGCACGCCGGCCAGCGCCTGCCCGAGGTGCCGGGTCGCCGGGTCGGTGCTGCGCCGCCGGATCCCGCGGGCGGTGAAGAACACGATGGCCAGCGTGATCAGCGTCGTGGCCAGCCCGACGTAGCCGGCCTCCACGACGATCGAGAGGTACTGGTTGTCCAGCACCCGGTCGTACACGCTGGGCAGGAAGGTGCGGAAGCCCATGCCGACCCACGGCGAGTCGTGGATGTAGCCGTACACGGCCGAGTAGTCCTCGGTGCGCGCCTTCGTGCTGGAGTCGCTGTTCAGCAGCAGGAACAGGTTGGCGATCGTGCCGACGAGCCCCGGCACGGCCACCCGCATCGCGGCCAGGAAGACCCCGCCGGCCAGCAGCATCCGGCGGCGCACCCGGCCCGGCCAGACCGGGACCATCAGCAGCAGCGCCGCGCCGGTGGCGATCACCGCGGACCGGGAGATCGCCAGCATGATCGCGACCGCGATCAGCCCGACCGGCGTCCACCGGGCGGTGATCGACCGGTGCCGGTCGTGCAGCGCGTAGTGCAGCGCGATCGGCAGCGTGCCCGCGAGCACCACGCCGAACTCGATCGGGTGGCTGGCGGTGCCGGCGACCCGGCGCAGCGACGCCCGGTCCTGGATGAAGCTGGCCGCCGAGTTCACCGACAGCCCCGGGATCCGGATGTACGCGGCGATGTCCAGGTCGATCGCGAACTGCAGCAGCCCGACCACGGCGAGCGCGGCGGCGGCCCAGGTGAGCCGGCGCAGCAGCGTGTCCAGCCGCTCGCGGGTCCGGATGCCGTCCGCGGCGACCAGCGCGACGCCGGCCCAGGACAGCAGGCTCAGCAACGAGCGGTCGGCGCTGGAGATCTCCGGGTTGCTGATGATGCGCACCATGGCGTGCGCGTAGCTGAGCAGGATGCCGACGGCGAACACGACCAGCGCGACCCGGATCGGCTGCAGGCCGCGGGCCACCCCGAGCCGCGGCACCAACCGGGCCAGCGCCCACCAGCCGAACGCGAGCATGCCGAAGACGTTGGCGGGCGAGCCGGCCGCGCCGAGCGGCTCGAACACCAGCGTCGCGGGGATGCCGACGAGCAGCACCAGCTGGATGGTGAGGAACGTGACCGCGTCGTGCCGGGCGCGGCCGGCCCGGCGCGGCGGCGGATCCCGGCGCGGCTGCGGGCGAACGGCCGGGGGCGCGGGCGGGACGGCGGCCCGGGCCGGCGGCCTCGGCGGGGCCGGCCGGCGAACCGGCCGCACCGGCAGCTCGACCCCGGTCGCCGCGGCCAGCCGGAGGCGGCCCGCCCCGCCCGGCAGGACGAGCCGACCGGCCACGGCACCCAGCCGGGAACGTCCGGCGCGCAGGCCGGTCACGACGGCCGGCCGAGAGCGCCCGGCGGGCAGGCCCGCCGGGCGGGAACGCCCGAAGGACGGGAGGAGCGGGCCCATGGGGTGCTCAGACCGCGGAGGCGTCGGCCCTCGCCGACCGGCGGCGGGCGTCGTCGTACCCGTCGTCGCGGCGCCGGTCGACCAGGCCCTCGACCAGGAAGGCCAGGTAGATGCTGGCCCCGACGCCGAGCACGAGGACCACCAGCATCGCCCGGATCCGGCTGCCGTTCTGCGGGATCGGCGGGCTCGGCGGGCTCAGCACCCGCGCGCTGACCTGGCCGCGTTCGGGCACGCCGCTCTGCCAGGTCGCCAGCTGCGCCGACGCCGTCGAGATCAGCAGGTCGACGCGCTTGCGCGCGTTCTCGGCCGAGACGTCCTCCGCGGAGAACGCGATCGAGCCGGTCTGGTCGATCGACGGCAGCACCTCGTACTTGCCGGGAAGCCCGGCCGCCTGGACCTTCAGGACCGTCTCCGGCGCCAGCAGCTTCTGCGACAGCAGGGAGCCCAGGGCCGGCAGCGAGTACGACGCGACGTACGGGTTGACCGGAGCGTTCGGGTTCGCCGCGGAATTCACCGGGCCGTTCTGGACCAGCACGACGCTGGCCTTCACCTGATACTGGGCCGGGATCGCGACGACGAGCAGCACCTGTGCCACCGCGGTCAGCACCAGCATCGGCAGCACGACGTACCAGCGGCGCATGAGCACCCTGGCGGAGTCCACCCAATACATCAATATCCCCCCGGGGACCCCGACGTGCGACCCGGCCAGGCTTCTCCCCGGACGGTCGATGGCACCGGACCCCTGACCTCGGATCCTACAGGCGCGACCTCGGCGGCCGGCCGGTTCGGCGGTATTAGTGGCGGTCGTGACACGTGCCCGCGGGCGTGCCTGCCCGGCCGCCGCCCGCTTTCCCGGCCACGGAGGTCGGCGAACGAGCGGGCGGTGAGGAACGGCCGCTCGAACACGAGGAAGAACAGGTAGCAGAACCCGAGCACGACCGGGACGAACGCCAGCAGCACGCCGTACGTGCCGAGCGCGGGCAGCTCGAGCGGGCGGGCCACGTACAGCGTCAGTGCCTCCAGCACCGGCGCGTGCACGAGGTAGATGCTGTAGGAGAACAGTCCCAGCCGCAGCAGCGGGCGGGAGCCGAAGAACGCGCGCAGCGGCGCGGCCAGCCCGGCCGCCATCGTGGCCAGCATCCCGGCGGCGGCGGCGCCGACCAGCAGGTCGATCCAGAAGTAGTGCGCGACGACCGTGGGCGAGCCGGCCTTGGCCGCGTACCCGACGAAGGCGGCGAACGCGCCCGCGCTGCCGGCCGCGATCAGCCGGGTCACCCGCGGCGAGGGCGGCACGACCGTCACCCGGGCCGCGGCCACGCCGAGCACGAACAGCCCGAAGAACTGCGGCAGCAGCTGGTCCAGCCGGGCCAGCGCGCCGACCTCCTTGGCCGCGACGTGCACGACCAGCACGGCGACACCGGACAGCAGCACGGCCCAGCGCAGGCCGAAGCGGCGGGCCACCAGCAGCACCAGCGGGAAGACGAAGTAGATCTGCCACTCCAGCGCGATCGACCAGAACGTGCCGTTCGGCACCGGGGCGCCGATCACGTCCTGGACCAGCAGGCCGTAGACCGCGGCGGTCTTGGCCGTCACCACTTCGCCGCTGCGCGGTCCGTTGACCAGCGCGATCATGAGCATCGAGAAGACCAGCGCGGCCCAGTACGGCGGGAGGATCCGCCAGACCCGGCGCCGCAGGAACTGCCGCAGGCCGCCGCGCAGGGCCCAGTCGTGCCGGGCCGGCGCGAGGCCGAGCGAGAAGCCGGACACGACGATGAACACGGCGACGGCGAGGTGTCCGTACAGGGCCCAGCCGAGCCACCACGGGCCGAGGTTCTCCGGGAAGTACGGCCAGGACGCCAGCCAGATGTGGTGCAGCACGACGAAGCAGGCGGCGGCGCCGCGGACGCCGTCGATCCAGGGCACCCGGTTGGGACGGTGCGCCGGCTCCGCCGCCACCGGCAACGCCTCCGCCGCCACCGTCACCGGCAGCTCCGCCTCGGTCGCCCCACCCCGGTGCGCCCCGGCCCGCACGCCCGACGCGGTCGGCGGGACGGCGGGGACGGGACCGGAGGGATGCGGCTCGGCCGCCCGGAGGGCGACCGGCGGGAGCGCGACCGGCGGGAGCGCGGTGGTGCGCGGGCGGGGCAGCTCGGTGGTCATCGCGGCACTCCGGACAGCGTGCCGGTGATCGCCTCGACGACGATGCGGCCGGGCTCGCCCCAGTCGGTGCCGCGGACGCTCGCCGCGGCCTCGGCGGCGCCGGACCCGCCGCGGGAGACGACCGAGGACAGCGCGTCCGCCAGCGCGTGCGGCGTCGGCGGGGCCCAGCGAACGTGCGGGTTGTCCAGCACCCGCCGGTTGTGCGGGGCGTCGTTGACGACCGGCACCGCGCCCGCGGCCAGCAGCTCCCACGGGATCAGCGACACGTTCGTCAGCGACAGCGACAACCCGGCGACACAGCGGTTGTAGAGCGCGTTGAGCTCGGCCGGGCTGACCGTGCCGTGCACCGTGGCCGGGAACGGCAGCCCGGTGACCCGGTCGCCGAACAGGTGGATCTCGGTCGAGGGATGCCGCCGCGCGAACTGCTCCAACGCCAGCACCCCCAGCCCGTACGCGCGCCGCGGCGTCCCCGGCCTGGCGTAGAAGACGACCGCGGGCCGGGACCCGGTGTTGTCGTAGTGGTAGACGTCCAGGTCGGTGCCGAACGGGAACGCCGTGCAGTCCATCCCGAACCGGGAGGCCAGTGTCTCGGCCAGCCACGGCCCGGCGGTGATCCCCCGGAACCCGAACCGGTACGTGTCCTCGGCCAGCACCCGCTCGGTGCCGTGCGGGTAGAAGTACGGCTCGTAGTCCTGCACGAGGTAGAACCGCTCGGCCGGGTGCACCGCGGCCCGGGTGGCGACCACGTGCGCGGTCGGCCAGGACGTCGCGACCACGCCGTCCGCGTCGGCCGGCACACCCGCGTCGATCCCGACGATCTCCGCCGCCAGGTACGGCCAGTGCGCCCGGATGACCTCGGCCTGCCGGGCCGGGTCCCCCAGCCAGCGGTCGTAGAGCACGAGCGTGCAGCGGTGCCCGGCCTGCTCCAGCGCCCGCACCATCCGGAACATCGTGGTGTGGCCGCCCGAGCCGGGCGCCGGCGGCGTGGTCACCCAGGCCAGGTGCAGCGGCCCGGTCACCGGGCGCCGGACCGGCCGCGGCGCCGGCGCGGTCGAGTCGGCCACGTCCCCCGGCAGGAGCGGGAAGTCCCCGTCGGTACGGGCGACCCGCGCCCGCGCGGCCCGCAGCACCCGGTCCGCGACCGCCGTCCCGCCCTCCTGCCGCGCGACCCGCCAGAGCTGCGCGGCCCGGCCCGCCGCCCGGGCTGCCGTCCCCGTCATCCGGTCTCCTCGATTCGGGTGATCCGGGCCGGGCGCGGCATCCGCAGCCAGGACCACGGCGAGAGCGCCTGGAACCGGCCGGGCAGCTGCGGCCCGACCACGGCCAGGTAGACGAGCACGCCGCCGGCCCCGCCGACGAGCAGCTCGGGCAGCGGGTGCGTGAACCCGAACCGCGCGGCCAGCGCGACCGCGGCGGTCGCGGCGGCGCCCAGCACCGGCCGGAGGACCACCCGCAGCAGCGGCCCGAGCGCGATGTCGTACCGGCGCAGCACGAGCAGGTACGCCGGCAGCACCAGGCCGAACGCGGCGATGAGGTGGCCGATGCCGATGCCGGGCAGCGCCCGGAGGTGCGCGCCCACCGGTAGCAGCACGCCCAGCGCGACCAGCCAGCCGAGCTGGATCAGCAGCACCAGCCGGGGTTTGCCGCGCGCGGTGAGGTAGTCGTAGCCGAGCTCGTGGAAGACCCGGAACAGGCCCAGCCCGGCCAGGAAGGCCAGCGGCAGCGCGGCCGGCACCCAGACCGACCCGTACAGGAAGTCGATCAGCGGGCGGCCGAGCACCGCGAGCAGCACGGCCACCGGGGCCGAGACCAGGACCAGCAGCCGGGTGGCGTCGACGAAGGCCGGGCCGGCCTGGTCGGGCCGGTCCCGCAACCGCCCGAACGCCGGCAGCGAGACGCTGCGCACCACGGTCGAGAACGCGGTCACCGGGAAGCTGGAGAGGTTGAACGCGATCAGGTAGTAGCCCAGCGCGACCGGCCCGAGCACGCCGGCCACGACGACGTAGTCGACGTTGAGCACGGCGAACGCGAGCGCGCTGGCGCCGGTCAGCGGCAGGCCGAAGGCGAGCAGGTCCTTCGCCACGGCCCGGTTCCAGCCCGGCCGGTACCGCTCGCGCGCGGCCAGCACGACGATCACCGCGGCCACCGCGTTGCCGGCCACCCGGGACCAGGCCAGCGCGAGCGCGCCGCCGCCGAGCGCGACACCGACGATCGCGACCACCGTGGACACCACGAAGTTCGCGGTGTCGGCGGCGAACCGGGTCCGTTGCTGGAAGTCGCGCTGCACGATCGCCGACGGCGCCGCCGACAGGCCGGCCACGAAGATGGCCAGCCCCAGCACCCGCAGCACGCCCGCCGCGGCCGGCGTGTGCAGGTGGTCGGCGATCGTCGGCGCGGTCAGCCAGATCGCGATCGTGAGCACCGCGCCGGACGCCCAGGACAGCGACGTCACCGTCGGCCCGATCGTCCGGCTGTCGCCGCGCCGGCTGACCAGCGCGACGGTGACGCCGAGCTCGCTGCAGCTGATCAGCACCGCGTACGCGATCAGCGCGGCGGCGAAGACGCCGTAGTCGTACGGGGTGAGCAGGCGGGCCAGCACGATGCCGACCACGACCTGGCCGGCCCGGCTGACCACGTTGTTGACGAAGCTCCACTTGAGACCGTGCTTGACCTGCCGGCCGAGCTCCTCGTCGACCGCGACGTCCACCGCCGCGGCGACGAGCGCCGGCCGGGACGCGATCGGCTGGGTCGGGTCGTCGGTGTAGACCAGCGTCTGGGTGACCTCGTCGATGCCGAACGGCAGTCCCGGCTCGGGCGCCCGGTGCCGCCCGACCCGGACGGACTCGAACGCGGTGCCCGGCGCGGCGTGCCGGCTCACACGCCCCGCCAGCGCCGGGAGAACCAGAACCACTGCACGGCGGCCCGCCGGCGCACGGCCAGCACCGCGACCGCCGGGTCCTTCAGCGCGCCGCGCCCCCGAAGAGCAGCCTGCTCCAGCGCCCGGTGCTCCGGGCTGTCCTTCGCCTCCGGCGCGACGGACAGCGCCCAGTCCGCCATCGCGTCGGCCGTCCCGGCGTCGCCGCCGCCCATCCGCAGCCGGGCCGCCCGCCACAGCGCGGTCCGGGCCAGCACCCGCGCCATCGTCCGCGCGGCCGCATCCTTGTCCGGGACCGACTCCCCGGGCTCGGCCAGGAACACCTCGAACGCCGCGTGCCGCTGCTGCAGGTCCGAGAGCTCCGCCGCGAACGACGTACGGGACATGCTGGCCTGGTGCACCCGGTAGTACGCCTGGTCCGGCCCGGTGACGATGCCGACGTCGCCGTGCGCGGCCAGCCGCAGCCACATCTCCAGGTCGCCCGCGTGCGGCAGGTCGGTCCGGTAGCCGCCGGCCGCGTGCTGCACGGACGTCCGCACCACGACCTCCGGGCTGGAGATCGTGTTGGTCGCCTTGCGCAGCCGGCGTTCGATCCAGCGCGGGCCGGGCTCGACCCGGGCCCGGGCCGGCGCCCGCCGCGGCCGGGGCGGCTGCCCGTCGAAGTAGCGGGAGAAGCCGTAGACGAAGCCGACCCGCGGGTGCGCCTCCATCAGCCGGGTGGCCCGCCCGAGCGCGCCCGGGGCGAGCAGATCGTCGGCCGACAGCAGCACCACGTAGTCGGTGTCCGCCGCGGTCAGGCCCTCGTTGTACGTCCGGATGTGGCCCTGGTTCTGCTTGTGCACGGTGACCCGGATCCGCGGGTCGGACGCCGCGATCGTCTCGGCGACCGCCCCCGACCCGTCCGGCGAGGCGTCGTCGATGACGTGCGCGACGACGTCGACCCCGGGCTGGCGCAGGATGCTGTCCAGGCACCCGGGCAGCAGGTGTCCGTAGTTGTAGCAGGGCACGACGACCGTGACCGAAGGGATGCCGGTCCGGACCTGCTCGGCGCGGGTCACCGCAGCGCGGACCGCAACTCGGCCGCCACCCGCTGCTGCTGTTCCGGGGTGATGCCCGGGAACAGCGGCAGCGACAGGATCTCCGCCGCGGACGCCTCGGCGCGCGGGAAGGAGCCCGGGCCGTGGCCGAGGTGGGCGAAGGGCGGCAACAGGTGCACCGGCGCGGGGTAGTGGATCCCGGCCCCGATCCCGGCCGCGTTGAGCGTCGTCAGCACCTCGTCCCGGCGCGGGACCCGCACCACGTACAGGTGCCAGACGTGCTCGTTGCCGGGTGCGGTGCGGGGCAGCGTGACCTCGGGCAGGTCGGCGAGCAGTTCCTCGTAGCGGGCGGCGGCGGCGCGGCGCAGCGCGTTCCAGCCGTCGAGGCGGGCCAGCTTGGCCGAGAGCACCACGCCCTGCAGCCCATCGAGGCGGGAGTTGACCCCGAACTCGCCGTGCTCGTACCGCCGTACACCGCCGTGGTTGCGCAGCGCCCGCAGCCGCCCGGCGACCTCGTCGGAGTCGGTGGTGACCGCGCCCGCGTCCCCGTACGCACCGAGGTTCTTGCCCGGGTAGAAGCTGGTCGCCGCGGCCACGCCGAAGGATCCGGAGGCCCGGCCGTCCTGGGTCGCGCCCTGCGACTGGGCCGCGTCCTCGACGACCACGACACCGTCGCCGGCCGCGTCGGCGACCGCCTTCATCGGGGCGACCTGTCCGTACAGGTGGACGGGGACGACGGCGCGGGTGCGCGCGGTGACGCGCGGCGCGACCGACTCCGGGTCGAGCAGGTGGTGCTCGTCGCAGTCCGCGAGCACGAGCTCGGCACCCGAGCGCAGCACGGCCTCGGCGGTCGCGACGAACGTGTTCGCCGGGATCACCACTTCGTCGCCGCGCCCGATGCCGGCCGCGCGCAGCGCCAGCTCCACCGCGTCGGTGCCGTTGCCGACGCCGACGCAGTGCCGGACGCCGGTGTAGCGCGCGTACTCCTGCTCGAACCGCTCGGCCTCCGGGCCGAGCACGAACGAGGTCGCCGCGAACACGCGCTCGAACCCGGCCCGGACCTCGTCCGCGACCTGCGCGTGCTGCCAGCCGAGGTCGACCAGCGGGATCGACGTGCTCATCGGACCCCTCCCGCGACGAGGCGGGCTTCCCCGAGCCGCTGCAGCACTCCCACGATCCGCTCCTGGTCCCCGTCGGTCAGCAGATGGTGCAGCGGCAGCACCAGCGAGGTGCGGGTGAGCCGCTCGGTCACCGGAAGAGGCCCGTGCGGGTGCCCCTGATACGCCGGCTCCAGGTGCGCGGCCATGATCCCGCGCCGGGGCGAGATGCCCTCGGCGTTCATCGCCGCCAGCACGTCGTCGCGGGAGGCCGGGAAGTCCGCGGCCAGCTCGACCCAGAACGACTGGTAGTTCGTGGTGCCGTACGCCGGGTCGGTCACCGCGCGCACACCCGGGACCGCGGCCAGCAGCTCCTGGTAGCGCGCCGCCCTGGCCCGCCGGTCGGCCACCAGACCGTCCAGTTTGGACAGCTGCACCAGCCCGACCGCGGCCTGGATGTCGGTCATCCGGTAGTTGAACCCGACCTCCAGGTACGCCTCCAGCACCGGCTTGCCGGCCGTGTGCCGGTCCGCGGCGCTGACGTTCATGCCGTGCTCGCGCAGCCGCCGCAGCCGGGCCGCGAGCTCGGCGTCGTCGGTGGTGACCATCCCACCCTCGCCCGTGGTGAGCAGCTTGCGCGGGTGGAACGACCAGGCCGCCAGCCCGGCGCCGGCTCCGACCGGACGGCCGCGGTAGGTCGAGCCGGCCGCGCAGGCGGCGTCCTCGACCACCGTCACCCCGTACGGGTCGAGGACCGCGCGCAGCGCGTCGACGTCGGCGGGCACGCCGGCCTGGTGCACCGCGATGACCGCCCGGGTCGCGGGTGTCCGGACAGCCTCCACCGTCTCCGGCGTGAGGTTTCCGGTGAGCGGGTCGACGTCGGCGAAGACCGGCGTCGCACCGGTGTAGACCACGCAGTTCGTCGTCGCGATGAACGAGAACGATGGCACGATCACCTCGTCGCCCGGCCCGAGGCCGAGCACGTGCAGAGCGAGGTGCAGGCCGGTGGTGCAGGACGAGACGGCCACGCCGTGCGCGGCCCCGACCCGCTCGGCGAAGGCGCGCTCGAAGGCCGCGACCCGCGGCCCCTGCGCCACCCACCCGGAACGGACGGCCGCCGCGGCTGCCTCGGCTTCGTCCTCACCGAGGCAGGGCAGCATGACCGGGATCGAACTGAAAGACACGGTTCCCCCTTGGACACCCACGGACGACCCCCCGCCCGCGTACCCCAGTCTCCCGGTTCACGCCTGGTGATCGGGTGCGAACCGGAGAAATTGCGGCGGAGTTCACCGATGGACGGTCCTGTACGGGTCGTACAAACATGTCCCCTTACAGCGCTCCGTGCGGTCCGACTTACCCATTGTGACCGTCGGTCGCGGATCGTCATACGACCTGCTAGAAACTTCGCCGACAAGCCCGAAGGTTCGCGGCCACCCCCGGCCACGACAGAGGAGCCTGCACCATATGAAGCGTGTCGTAGCCCTGACGACGGCGGCGGTGGTGGTCGGTGCCACTGCCGGCGTCACCGCCGCGGTGGCCCTGCCCGGGGCCGAGCAGCCGAGGATCCAGTCGCTCTACACCGGCGCCAGCCCGTCCGGGCAGGTGGACGGCGACCGGCAGGCGGTGACCGTCGGTGTGGTCTTCAGCACCGCGAAGAACGGCACGGTCCGCGGGGTGCAGTTCTTCCGCGGCAGCGCGCAGAGCCGCCCCTCGGCCGTGACCCTGTGGTCCACCGGCGGCAAGCGGCTGGCCACCACGCGGGCCGCGGCCGGCCAGGGCTGGGTGAGCACCACGTTCGCCACGCCGGTCCCGGTCACCGCCGGCACCCGGTACGTCGCGAGCTACTTCACCGACCGCGGCAGCTACAACTCCGACGACGCCAGCCTCGCCGCCGCCCGGACGGTCGGTGACCTGGCCGTTCCGGCCCGGGCCGGCGTCTACCGGTACGGCGCGGCGGAGGCCTTCCCGCGGCAGCGGTATGCCGCGTCCGAGTACTTCGTCTCCCCGCTGTTCGCGGCCTCCGGCGACACGGCCCCGGCGCCGACCACGACGCCCGCGCCCGCCCCGTCCGCGACGACGACCGCGCCGGGTGCGCCCTCGATGTCACCGGTGTCGCCGACCGCGAAGCCGACCACGCCGGCCCCGACGACGCCGAGCGGGAGCGCGACCGGCGCTCCCCCGGCCGGTGCGCTGCCGCACGACCCCGCGTACGTCGGCCCGGACTACTACGCGAAGTGGAAGACCAGCTTCCCGACCGACCCGGGCTTCTTCCCGGTCAGCGTGTTCGACCAGACCCCGCAGCGGCCGGACAAGGGTGCGACCGCGGCGGACTACCAGGCCTGGGGCGCGAACACGTTCGTCGGGCTCTACAACTACGGCGACTCGCCGTGGACCGCGCAGGCGCTGGCTGCCGCCAAGGCACAGGGCATGTACACCGTCGGCGCCGCCACCCCGGACGCGGACAGCTTCCCGGGCGGCTCGGCCAACCGCGGCAACATGATCCAGCCGGACGAGCCCGAGGGGAACGTCGCCGCCTCGACCTACGACGCGGACGCGCAGCAGGCCAAGCAGCAGGACCCGGAGCGGCCGACGTACGGCAACTTCACCAAGGGCATGGTGTACGCCGGCAAGACCGCTGACCTGCAGCTCTACTGCCGCAACATCGACATCACCTCGACCGACATCTACGGCTACACCGACCCCTGGGAGGCCGGCGGCCCGCACTCCGGCGCCTGGGTCTACGGCCTCGGCATCGACCGCCAGCAGCAGATGTGCCCGGGCAAGGCCGCGTGGGGCTTCGTCGAGACGACCCGCCCGTTCTCCGGCAACAACGACCGGATCACCCCGGACGAGGCCGAGCAGGCCGTGTTCAACGTGCTGGTCCACGGCGGCCGCGGTGTGGAGTACTTCATCCACGACTTCGACGGCGGCGGCGGTGAGTACGCGGTGCTGACCGACGCGGCGGCCGTGCCGGTGAAGACCCGGCTGGCCTCGGTGAACTCCTGGATCAAGACCAACGCGCCGGCCCTGAACGCGCCGACCGTCGCCGGGGTCACCGTCACCTCCTCGACCGCGGTGCCCGGCACCGTGCTGGCGAAGGACGTCGGCGGCAAGCTCTGGATGCTGGCCCAGGCCGACGGCAACGAGTCGCACACGATGTCCGGTGCGACCGACCTGACCGTCAAGGTCCCGGTGCCGGACGGCACGGTGATCGACGTGGTCGGCGAGGGCCGCTCGCTCACCGTCAAGGGCGGCACGATCACCGACCACTTCGGGGCGTACCAGCACCGGGTGTACCAGGCGCGGTGACCGCGCTCCTGCTCATCGGGGCGGGCGGCTTCGCGCGGGAGACCGCCGAGGCCGCCCGCGCCGCTCACCTCGAGCTGCTCGGGCATCTCGACGACGACCCGGACCGCTGGAACACCGCCGTCGACGGGGTCCCGGTGCTCGGCGGCTCGGCCGAGGTCGCGGCGTACCCGGACGCGGCGGTCGTGGTCTGCACCGGCAGCCCGCGCGACTTCGACAGCCGGCGGCGGATCACCGGGCGGCTCGCCCTCCCCCGCGACCGGTACGGACAGGTTCTGCACCCGTCCGCCGTCGTCGCGTCCACCGCGACCGTGGGCCGCGGCACCGTCCTGCTGGCCGGCGTCGTCGTCACCGCGGCCGCGTCGGTCGGCGACCACGTCGCGGTGATGCCGCAGGTGGTGATCACCCACGACGACGTGGTCGAGGACTTCTGCACGATCGCGGCCGGCGTCCGGCTCGGCGGCGGGGTCCGGCTGGAGCGCGGCGCGTACGTCGGGTCGGGCGCCCTGGTCCGCGAAGGGGTCACCGTCGGGGCCGGCGCGCTGATCGGGATGGGGTCCGTCGTGACCCGGGACGTGCCGGCCGGTGCGGTCTGGGTGGGCAACCCGGCCCGCCCGCTGAGATGAACACCACGCCACGGACGGGTGCGGCCTCGCCGTTCCGCTGACGCGGGGGCCCCGGTTCGGGCAGGATTGCCGCATGGGGGGAAATAGTCGTTCGACCGTGCCCGCATCCCGGCCGCTGGGCGTCGCTGTGATCGGCGCCGGCTACTGGGGTCCGAACCTGCTGCGCAACTTCCAGGCATCGCCGTCGTTCCGGCTGCGCTGGCTGTGCGACCTGGACGAGGAGCGATCCCGCCGGGTGCTCGGCTCGTACAGCACGGTGGAGACGACGACCCGGCTGGCCGACGTGCTCGCCGACGAGGAGGTCGACTGCGTCGCGGTCGCCACCCCGGCCGGCACCCACCACGAGATCGTGCTGGCGGCGCTGGCCGCCGGCAAGCACGTGCTGGTGGAGAAGCCGCTGGCGACCACGTTCGCGGCCGGCCAGGAGATGGTCACCGCGGCGGCCGAGCGCGGGCTGGTCCTCATGTGCGACCACACGTACTGCTACACGCCCGCGGTCGGGAAGATCCGCGAGCTGGTGCACAGCGGCGAGCTCGGCGAGGTGCACTTCATCGACTCGGTCCGGATCAATCTCGGGCTGGTCCAGCGGGACGTCGACGTGCTCTGGGACCTCGCCCCGCACGATCTGTCCATTCTGGACTTCGTGCTGCCGGACGGGGTGCACCCGCTGGCGGTCGCCGCGCACGGCGCCGACCCGATCGGCGCCGGGCACGCCTGCGTGGCGTACCTGACGCTGACCCTGCCCGGTGGCGCGATCGCGCACGTGCACGTGAACTGGCTCAGCCCCACGAAGGTGCGCACCACGATGGTGGGCGGGTCCAAGCGGACCCTGGTGTGGGACGACCTGCACCCCACCCAGCGGATCAGCGTCTTCGACCGGGGTGTCGATCTCACCCCGCGCGAGCAGCTCGGCGCGGACGAACGCAGGGAGGCCCTGGTGCAGTACCGCAGCGGCGACATGGTCGCCCCCGCGCTCCCGGAGCGGGAGGCGCTCCGCGAGGTCGTGGAGGAGCTGGCCGCCTCGGTCCGAGAAGGCCGGGCCCCGCGCACCGACGGCGCCGCCGGCCTGCGGGTGCTGGACATCCTCGAGGCCGCCTCCCGCAGCCTGGAGTTCGCCGGCTCGGTCGTGCCGCTGCGGAGCGCCCGATGAGCGGGCAGCCGTTGACCGGCCAGCGCGTCCTCGTGACCGGCGGGGCCGGCACGATCGGCTCGAACCTGGTCGACCTGCTGGTCGACGCGGGCGCCGAGATCACCGTGCTGGACAACTTCGTCCGCGGCCGCCGGGCCAACCTGGCCGCCGCCCTCGACCGGGCCCCGATCCGGGTCGTCGACGGCGACATCCGCGACGCCGCGCTGGTGCGTGAGCTGATGGACGGCGTCGACGTGCTGTTCCACCTGGCCGCGATCCGGATCACGCAGTGCGCCGAGGAGCCCCGGCTGGCGCTGGAGGTGCTGGTCGACGGCACCTTCACGGTGCTGGAGGCCGCGGTGGACGCGAAGGTGCGGAAGGTCGTCGCCTCGTCCTCCGCCTCCGCGTACGGCCTGGCCACGCAGTTCCCGACCCCGGAGACCCAGCACCCGTACGCGAACGACACGTTCTACGGCGCGGCCAAGGTCTTCAACGAGGGCATGCTGCGCAGCTTCACCGCCATGTACGGGCTGGACTACGTCGCGCTGCGCTACTTCAACGTGTACGGCCCCCGGATGGACATCCACGGGCTCTACACCGAGGTGCTCATCCGCTGGATGGAGCGCATCGAGAAGGGCGAGCCGCCGCTCATCTTCGGCGACGGCCAGCAGACGATGGACTTCATCCACGTGCACGACGTCGCCCGGTCCAACATCCTGGCCGCGCGGGCCGACGTCAGCGACGACGTGTTCAACATCGCCTCCGGCGTCGAGACCAGCCTGCTGGAGCTCGCCCAGGCGCTGCTGCGGGTGATGGGTTCCGACCTCTCGGTCGAGTTCGGGCCGTCCCGGGGCGTCAACGGCGTCACCCGGCGGCTCGCCGACACCTCGCGGGCGGCGGCGCTGCTCGGGTTCCGCGCCGAGGTGGACCTCGAGGAGGGCCTGCGCCGGCTGGTCGAGTGGTGGCGCGCCGAGCGCGACGCCGCCACCACCGGCTGATGACGACCACCGCCGCCCGCATCCACCCCAGCGCCGAGGTCGAGCCCGGCGCCGTGGTCGGTGCGGGCACGAGCGTCTGGCACCTGGCCCACCTGCGCTCCGGCGCGGTCGTCGGCGCCGACTGCAACCTCGGCCGCGGCGTCTACGTCGACGGCGACGTCGTCATCGGCGACCGGGTCAAGGTGCAGAACTTCGCCCTCCTGTACGAGCCCGCCCGCATCGGCGACGGCGTGTTCATCGGGCCGGCGGTCGTGCTGACCAACGACCTGTACCCGCGGGCCGTCACCCCCGAGGGGGCCCTGAAGACCGCGGACGACTGGCACGCCGTGGGCGTGACCCTCGAGGAGGGCTGCTCCCTCGGCGCCCGCAGCGTCGTCGTCCCCGGGATCACGGTCGGCACCTGGGCGATGGTCGCCGCGGGCGCGGTGGTGACCCGCGACGTCCCGGCGTACGCGCTGGTGGCCGGGGTGCCGGCCCGCCGCATCGGCTGGGTCGGCCGCGCCGGCAAGCGCCTCACCGACGCAGGCAACAACACCTTCGTCTGCCCCGACACCGGCGACCACTACCTCGAGTCGAACGGCACCCTGCACCCCGCCTGACCTGCCCCACATGCCCCTGCCAGCCAACCCGGGTCGGCGCGACCAATGGCTGACAAGCGAGCGGCCTCTGATTGTTGGCTCAGGGCTGTGCGGCCTCAGCATCGCCATCACGGCGGCCCGAAGTGGTCTCCGCGTCCAGTGTGTCGATAACGGTCTTCCGGGTGCATCCCTGGCTAACTTCGGGCAATTGCACTCGGGTGCTGTCTACGCGCCGGTTCTACCCGAAGTAGCTTCGGCCTGCTGGCAGTACCGGGACCGTTGGCGCGATCTGGCTCGACCGGCGCTGGCCGCTCGACCCCACGGCTACGCGCTATTCGACACTGCCGAATTGGAATCAAACACACTTTGAACACGCGACGGATCGCCTGGGGTCGGTACACTGGATCAGCGACACACTCTCTGACTTACTGGCTCGACGGCGATATGCTGGCCATCAGCCCCGACCTGAACGATGGCCGAGTGGGCCTACCCGGAATCAACGGACACTACGGGGCAAGCGAAACCGAGAACCAGCGGCTCAGAACCGCCCTCGACCGACGACATCTCGATCTGATCAACCATGCCCTGAATCTGCATTGGGGCACAGTGTGTGAGCAGCGCAGCGAGCACCACGGCATGGCACTGCACCGATCGAGTGCTCCTTGCCGTGCAGTAGATAGAAGACGGACGATCAACCGACGCCGATGGCGTCGCGGACCCGCTCCAGAACGGGGCTGGTCTGCTTGCGGGCCTTGTCCGCGCCGTGCGCCAAAAGGTCGTCCAATTCGCTGCCCGAATCCATCAAGGACTCGTAGTGGTCGCGCAGCGGTGCGAACCGGTTGTTCACCGCTTCGGCGAGTTGGGCTTTCACCGTGCCCCATCCCATGCCGCCGGCCAGAAGCTGGGCTCTGGTGTCCGCCACTATCTTCGGTTCGCCGAAACGCTCCAGCAGGCCGAAGACAACCGATGAATCCGGGTCTTTGGGTGATTCCACCGGGACGCTGTCGGTGGGGATGCGCCGAATCACTTTCCGCAGCTCGGCTTCCGGAGCGAACAACGGAATGATGTTGTTGTAGGACTTGCTCATCTTCCGGCCGTCGGTGCCGATCAGTGTGTGCGCCGAATTCTCCTGCGGGACGACCGGCGCCGGAATCTTGAACCGGTACCGATCGCCGTAGACGCTGTTGAACGCGCCCGCGATGTCCGCGGCGTACTCGACGTGCTGGAGTTGGTCACGACCGACCGGCACCACGTCGGCCTCGTTGATGAGGATGTCGACCGCCATCAGCACGGGATAGTTGAACAGGCCCATGTTGACGCCCGCGTCGAGATCGTCCCGGCCGGCCTCGCGGTTGCGGTCCCGCGCCGCCTTGTACGCGTGCGCGCGGTTCATCAGGCCCTTGCTCGTCAGGCAGGACAGCACCCAGGTCAGCTCGAACGTCTCCGGGATGTCCGACTGCCGATAGAGGATGGTTCGATCGGGGTCGAGTCCCGCGGCGAGCCAGGTCGCGGCCACCGACCGGGTGTAGTGCCGCAGCAACGTCCGGTCCCGGACCGTGGTCAGTGCGTGGTAATCGGCGATGAAGTAGACCGACTGGTAACTGTCCGCGAGATCGAGCGCCGGAAGAATGGCCCCGATGTAGTTGCCGAGATGCGGCTCACCCGTGGGCTTGATGCCCGTCAACGAGACCTTGCGCGCCGTCGCGCCCATGGGTCGAGGCTACCGGTCCGCCGCTCCCGCATTCTGCCGACCGGCGTTGGCCGGATTCCATGAAAGATGCTGCGATACGCGCCGAATGAACGACGACGGCCCGCGCCCCTGGAAGGGTCGCGGGCCGTCGGAGGATGTGGGTCAGCCGAAGATCAGGTCGACCCAGTAGTTCGCGGCGCCGAAGGAGCTGTCGGGGAACCCGGCGCCCACGTGGTAGACGCCCCCGGACGCCGGTACGTGCAGCGGCGCCTTGTCGTAGCCGGCGTCGTAGTAGTGCGGCGTCCCGGCGTAGTGCCCGTTGCCCGCATGGTAGGAGACCACGTACTGCGTGCCGGCCGTGATCGTCACCGGGGTGGCGAACGTCAGCGTCTGCCACCCGGTCGCCGTCTCACCACTGAACGTCCCGGAGCCGAGCACTGTCCCGGTCGCCGACCACAGGGTGCCGGTGTGCGTGCCGGTGTTGCCGGCCGCCTTGTAGAACCGCACCCCGCGGACCTGCCCGCCGGTGTCCGAGGTGAACTTCGCCCCGAGCTCGACGTCGCTGGCGTCGTCGGTGGCCGCCCCGGTCGGCGGGTCGGACCCGAACAACGTGCACGGGCACCCGGACGCCGGCGCGGTGGTGAAGCTCCAGGAGAACGCCGCGGCCATCGCATTGCCCGCGGTGTCACTGGCCTTCGCCGTGGCCGTGTACGTCGTGTTGCCCGCCAGCGCGGCCGACGGCGTGAACGTCGCGGTCTGCGACGTCGCGTCGTACGCCACGGTCCCGGTCACCGCGCCGGCCGGGGAGGACAGCGTCATGACGACCGTCCCCGCCGACACCGGCTCGCTGAACGTCGCCGTCGGCTTCACGGCCGCCGCCTGGAACGTGTCGCCGTTGGCCGGCGTCACCGAGCTCACCTTCGGCGGCACGGTGTCGATCCGGGTCGTCGAGAACGTCACGTCCACCCAGTAGTTCGTCTCCCCGAACGTGCGGTCCGGGAACAGGTGGCCGCCCGCGGCGAAGACGCCGTTGGGTGCCGCCCCGGTCGACGCCAGCGCGTGCAGCGGCGACGCGTTCGCATTGTGCTGCGCGAAGTAGCCGCCGTCGAAGGCGTAGTGCCCGGTCGTCGTGTGGTAGGAGGCGATGTAGTCGACCCCGGCTTGTACCGGCACCGAGGTGTCGAACGTGACCGTCTGCCAGCCCGACGCGCTCTCGCCGCTGAACGTGGCCGTGGCCAGCTCCTGCCCGTCGGTGCTCCACAGCGTGCCGGTGTGCGTGCCGGTGTTGCCGGCGCCCTTGTAGAAGCGCACCCCGTTGACGAACCCGTCCTGGTCGGACCGGAACCGCACGCCCAGCTCGTAGTCACCGGCGTCGTCGGTGGTCGTGTTCGTCGGTGTCGCCGTGCCGTACAGCGTGCACGGACAGGTCGCCGGCGTGCCGGTGTTGAACGACCACGTGTACGGCGCCGTCATCGTCATGCCGAGCGTGCTCGTCGCCGTCACCGAGGCCGAGTACGCCCGGGCCGCCACCAGCGACGCCGACGGTGTGAACGTCGCGGTGTGCGACGTGTCGTCGTACGCCGTCGTGCCGGTCACCGCGGTGCCGTTGCTGCTCAGCGTGAACCCGAGCGTGCTCGGCTGCACGGACTTGTTGAACGTCACCGTCACCGGCGAGCTCAGCGCCGAGCCGGTCTCCCCCGCGGCCGGCGTCGTGCCGGACACGACCGGAGGCTGCGGCGGTGGCGCCGTCGTCTGGAACGTCACGTCGACCCAGTAGTTGTTGGCCGCGTCGGTGCCGAACCGCGGGTACGTGCCGGCCGGCCCGTACGCGAACACGCCGTTGGGCGCGGTCGCGGTGGCGTTCACCGGCGACGTCAGCGGACCGTACGTCGTCGCGGCCGTGGCGAAGTAGTTCGCTGTGTAGGAGTAGTCGCCGTTGGAGTGGTAGCTGGCCACGTACGTCGTGCCCGCCGTCACCTGGACCGCCGGGTCGAAGCTCACCTGCTGCCAGCCGGTGGCCGACTCGCTGGTGAACGTCGCCGTCGACAGGGCCTGCCCGGCCGCGTCCCAGAGCGTGCCGGTGTGCACGCCGGTGCTCTCCGGTCCCTTGAAGAACCGGACGCCGGTGATCCAGCCATTGCTGCTGGGCGTCACCTTCACCCCCAGCTCGACCGGGTTCGGGTCGGCCGCCGAGGGCACCTGCGGCTGCTGCTGGTCGCTCCACAGCGAGCACGGACAGGTGCCGGCCGGTGGCTGTGCCGCCCCGGTCCGGAACGTCCCCGTGTACGGCGTGGTCATCGCGTGCCCGGCCAGGTCGGTCGCGCTGATCCTGACCGTGTACGTCACCCCGGCCGCCAGCGCCGCCGACGGCGTCAGGGTCGCGGCCAGGCCGCCCTCCCCGACCGTGACCGAGGACGCGACCACCGTGGCGCCGTTGAGCAGCTGGAAGGACAGCGACGACGGGGCGATCGGCTTGTTGAAGTCGACGGTCACGGTCGTGTTCGACGGCACCGACGTCGCGGTGTTCTGCGGCGTCGTGCTGGCCACCGCCGGCGGCGCCGTGTCCGCGCTCGGGTCGCCGTTGAACACCACGTCGACGAAGTAGTTGTTGCCGCCGACGGAGCTGGCCGGGAACGCGCTGGTCCCGGTGTGGAACACGCCGTTGGGACCGTCGAGCCCGTCCGGCAGCCCGAACAGCGGCGCCGAGTAGGCCGCCTTGTCGGTGAAGCCGGTCGGATCGTTGGCGTAGAAGCCGGTGTTCGTGTGGTAGCTGGCCACGTACGTCGTGTTGGCCGTGACCGTGACCGGCGAGCTGAACGTCAGCGTCTGCCAGCCGGTCGCGGACTCCGCGGAGAACGTGCCGGTGGCCAGCTGCTGGCCGGTGTTGCTCCACAGCGTGCCGGTGTGCGTGCCGGTGTTGTTGGCGCCCTTGTAGAAGCGGATCCCGCTGATCGTGCCCGGCACCGTGGCCCGGAACCGCACCCCCAGCTCGTACGCGGTGGCGTCGGCGACCTGCGGCGTGTCCGGCGTGACGCTGCCGAAGATGCTGCAGGGGCAGGTCCGCGGGTCGACCGTGAGCGTCTTGCTCGTCGGCGTGCCCTGGATGTTGCCGCTGTCGTCGGTCGCGCGGACCAGCACCGTCACCGTGCCCGGCGAGGTCGCGGTGTAGCTGTAGGTCCAGCTCGTGGTGCCGGTCGCCGGGTGCCAGGTCGAGCCGGAGTCGGTGGAGACCTCGATGCCGCCGACCACGCCGCCGGTGTCGGCCGCGGTGCCGGTGATCGAGTACGCCGTCGCCACCACGGCGTGGGCCGCGCTGCTGATCGTCGAGGTCGGCTTGGTCGTGTCGGTCGACTTGGTCGCCGCAACCATCCCGGTCATCAGCGTGGACGGCTGCGCGCCCATGTCGGCGAGCAGGTTGATGGTGGCCTGCTGCTGGGTGGCGTTCGCGGTGGAGGCCGGGCCGTCGTGGTCGCCGTCCAGGCCGAAGCTCCACTGCACGGTGCCGGCGCCGAAGACCAGCGCCCCGCTGGCCGCCCGGTATTCGGTCATGCTGTGCGTGACCGTGCCCGGCCCGACCGTGTTGCCGTAGTCCTGCAGCTTGCTCTGCACGTTCTCGGTCTGCTGGGTGACGTGGAACAGACCCGTGGGTCTGAACCCGTTGTCCAGATCGGCGTCGAACTCGTACCCGAGCGTCGCGTTGGCCAGGGTCAGCGAACCCGACGTCATCGTCGCCAGCGCGGTATTGCGCCAGAATCGGAGCTTCCCGAATGAGGCCGGGACCACCATGTTGAAGTCCGTCGGTGGGTCGACCATGTACGCGACGCCGGTCAGCCCGTTCTCGGGTTTCCCGCCGTCACCGGGTGGACTGAACCGCGGGTCCCGCCAGGTGCCGGTCCAGACCCCGGTCGGGTCGGTCTGGGCATCGAAGTGCGTGTCCTTGTACGTGACCAGCGTCCGGTACGAGGAGACCGGCCCGGCCTTGCTGTTCTCGAAGCGGGTCTTCCAGAAGACCTCGTTGCCGCTGAAGAACGCGAGGTTGACTCCCGCGTCCCGGGCCGCCTCGACGTTCGCGCGCTGCCCGGCCGACCAGTACTCGTCGTGGCCGTTGGACATGAACATCGAGTGGTTCTTGATCAGCGCGCCGCTCCGGTCGCTGTCGACGTCGGTGGTGTAGCTGACGTCGTAGCCGTTGCGCTCCAGGAACCGGATCATCGGGTACTCGGCCGCGAACATCCAGTCCTGGCCGTCCGGCGTGGTCCGGGTGTCGAAGGGCCGGTTGTACGAGACCGCGTACGCGCCCTTGTAGAGCTTCGGGCTGCCGGCCGGGCAGGCGTCGTTGCAGAGGTAGAGGCTGTTACCCAGGCCCGGACCCCAGTTGTTCGGCTTGGCCGCGGTGCTCTGGTCGCCCCAGGTGTTGTACGCCTCCCAGGTCTCGTCGGAGGTCTGGAACAGCACCTGCGAGTGGCTGGCGTCGTTGCGCACGATGAACGGGATGTGGCTGCCGGCGCCGTTGGACAGCCGGGTGAGCCGGGCGAAGTAGACGCCGGAGACGGCCGTGCCCGGCACCGCCCAGGACGCCGACTCGGCCCAGTTGCCGCAGTCCATCATCCCGGTGTCGGCGAACTTCTGGCAGGTCGGCTGGGTCTGCGGGTACGGCACCTGCGGGGTGAAGCTGCTCATCAGCCGCGCGCCGTCGCCGCCGTAGTAGCCGACCCGGTAGATGTCGACCCGGTACGCGCCGGTCGCCTTGACCTTGAAGTGCACGGTGGTGCCGACGTTCACGCTGATGTCGGTGGCGAAGCCGGCCAGCCCGTCGTCGCCGGAACCGACGACGTCCCAGGTCGTGTCCGGCGTGCCCGGCTTGGAGTTCTCACAGGCGACCGCGTTGATCGTCGTGCCCGTGCAGGGGTCGGCTGCGGCCGTGGCGGCCGGGGTGGCCGCGTTCGTCGCGACCGCCGCCTTGGCCGCGGCCGCGGTGGGCCCGGCGGCCAACTGGCCGGCGGAGTTCTTCGCCACGACCGGCGCGGCGACCTTCGAGCCGCCGCCGGAGCGGGGCAGGTGGATGCCGGGCGAGCCCTTCTCGTTGTCGAGGTCGCCGGCGATGCCGGCGCGCGGCGGGTCGGCGTCGGTGCCCGGCTGCTTCTGCTTCGGGTCGACCTTGCCCGGCGTCGCGGTGGACTTCGCCGGCGTCTTGGCCGCCGGCGTCGCCGCCTTCTGGGCTGCTGGTGCCGTGGCCTTCGGTGCTGCTGATGCCGTGGCCTTCGGCGCCGACGGCGGTGCCGCCGACGCTGATTGCGGCACGGTGACCAGCACCAGTGCACCCAGAGCAAGTGCGATACCCCAACGGCTGTGCGCGCGCACGCGCATGAGCCACCCCCCACTGGGCGCCGCTTCCGGCGCCTCTCCCCGACCACCCGTGTCCGACAGAGCTCTTGGCTGTGCCACTGATGCCTGCGATCCGGTCCGGACAGCACGATCTGAGGACAGTTCCCCCCAAGAGCAACTCGACCCTAGCCGCTGCTGTGACGCTCAGTGAACGAAATCGAGAATTACTTAGATTTTGCCTGGGAGTGTCGAGAGGTCGCCCAAAATTTAACTACTCTCCGTGACTCTGTTATCGACCAATTCAGTAGGAATTACAGGTCGACGTGGGCGGACAGCCCGTCCGTGGTCACGGGCCGTGTCGACCGGCCGTGCCGGGGTTAGCAAGGTTCACCAAATCGGCCCAGGCGTCGCGGGCGCCGTCATAGGGTTCAGCCGGCAACGAGGTCGGCGCCGTACGGTGCCGCCGCCGGCTCGGGGGACTCTGACATGCGTGGCGTACGAATCCTGGTGGCGACGGCCACCGTCCTGGCCCTGGCCGCCTGCGGCTCCGGCGGCTCCGGCGACTCCGCTCCGGCGGCCGCCCCCAGCACACCGGCGGCCGCGGCCACCACCGCGGCGACCCCGGACCTGACCGCCCAGATCGCCACCTACCAGGCGTACGTGGTGAAGCAAGCGGTCGCGCTGCAGGCCGACGGCAAGAAGTTCACCGACGCGCTGCGGGCCGGGAACCTGGCCGAGGCCAAGAAGCAGTTCGCGCCGAGCCGCTACAAGTGGGAGGGGATCGAGCCGATCGCGCTGCTGGTCTCCCGCTTCGACGTGGCGCTCGACTCCCGGGTCGACGATCACTCCAGCGTCAACGATCCGCAGTGGACCGGCTGGCACAAGATCGAATACATCCTGTGGACCAAGAACACCACGGCCGGCACCCGTGCCCTGGCCGACAAGCTGGACACCGACCTGGCCACGCTGACCAAGGCGGTCTCGACCGTGAAGATCACCCCGGACGCGGTGATCAAGGGTGCGAGCGACCTGGTCGCCGAGGTCTCCGACGGGAAGATCACCGGCGAGGAGGACCGCTACTCGCACACCGACCTGTCCGACTTCGCGGCCAACGTCGAGGGGGCCAAGGCCGCGTACGACGCGTTCCGGTCGGTGCTGCAGACCCGCTCGCCCCAGCTGGTGTCCACAGTGGACAACGCCTTCACCGAGGTGGAGAAGTCGCTGGCGGCGTACCAGGACGGCGCCGGGTACAAGCTCTACCCGGCGCTGAAGCCGGATGACAAGCTGAAGATGCAGGCGCACCTGTCCACGCTCTCGGAGAGCCTGGCGATGGTCCCCGCGGCCCTGTCGCTCAGCTAGTCGTTGTACCGGTTCTGCGCGGCCTCGAGGCCCTCGCGGACGAGAGCCTCGACCGCGTCGGCGCAGCGGTCGACGTGGAAGTCGAGGTCCTTGCGCTCGGTGGCGGAGAAGTCCCGCAGCACGTAGTCGGCCGGGTCCATCCGGCCGGGCGGGCGGCCGATGCCGAAGCGCACCCGCAGGTACTCCTTGCTGCCCAGCGAGCGGGTGATCGAGCGCAGCCCGTTGTGCCCGTTGTCGCCGCCGCCGCGCTTGAGCCGCAGCGACCCGTACGGCAGGTCGAGCTCGTCGTGCACGACGACCAGCTGCTCGACCGGGATCTTGTAGAAGCCGCAGAGCCCGGCCACCGGTCCGCCGGACTCGTTCATGTACGACCGGGGCTCGCCCAGCACCACCCGCGGCGCCGGCGGCGGGCCGAGCCGGCCCTCCAGCACGTCGGCGCGGGCCTTGTGCTTGGAGAACCGGCCACCGACCCGTCCGGCCAGCAGGTCGAGCACGAAGAAACCGACGTTGTGCCGGTTGCCCCGGTACGCCGGGCCCGGATTCCCGAGCCCGACGACCAGGAACGGATCCACTACTACTCGGCGGGGGCCGCCGCGGGCTGCTCGGCCGGAGCCTCGTCGCCCGTCTCGGTCGGCTCGTCGCGCGCGATGCCGGCCTCGGACTCCGCGTCGGCGAGCTCGGCGTCGAGCTGCGCCTCGGAAGGCGCGGCCAGCACCGCGACCACGACCTGGTCCGCGTCGCCGATCAGCGTGGTGCCGGAGGGCAGGTCGACCGCGCCGGCGGTGACGTTGTCGCCGATCCGCATGCCGTCGATGCTCACGTCGAAGTGGTCCGGGATGTTCGTCGCCTCGGCCTCGACCGTCAGCGTCATCAGCTGCTGGTCGACCAGGCCGTCACGGTCGGCCTCGCCGGTGAGGTAGAGCCGGACCTCGACGGTGACCTTCTCGCCGCGGCGGACCAGCAGCAGGTCGACGTGTTCGTAGTCGCCGCGGATCGGGTTGCGCTGGATCGCCTTGGGCAGCGCGAGCTCGCTGGCGCCGTCGATCTGCAGGGTCAGCAGCGTGTTGCCGCCACCCTTGATCGCCTGGCCGAACTCGCGGGCCGGCAACGAGAGGTGTCGCGGCTCGGTGCCGTGCCCGTAGAGCACGGCGGGAATCTTTCCGGCCCGGCGGGTGCGGCGGGCACCGCCCTTGCCGAACTCGGTGCGGGGCTCGGCCTGGATGCGGACCTCGTCGGCCACGGTGGAATTCTCCTCGTACGCGCGCAGGGGGCGAGAGACGCGCACGGCGCGCCGCGTCGATGACGGCGGCCACTGGGACGCCCTCGCCGGGGCAACCCTGCGAGTTTAGCAGCGGGGGTGGTGCGGGCCCGAATCCGGCTGGTCAGCCCGAGCGCGGGCCGGCCGGCCGGCGGCTCAGGAGGCGCCGTCGAAGAGGCTGGTGACCGAGCCGTCCTCGAAGACCTCGCGGATCGCGCGGGCGATCAGCGGCGCGATCGACAGCACGGTCATCCCGTCGATCTGCTTCTCCGGCGGGATCGGCAGCGTGTTGGTCAGCACGATCTCGTTGATCGGCGCGTTCTTCAGCCGGTCGATCGCCGGTCCGGACAGGATGCCGTGGGTCGCGACGATGATCACGTCCGCGGCCCCGGCGTCCTTGAGCTGGCGGGCCGCGCTGACGATCGTCGAACCGGTGTCGATCATGTCGTCGACGAGGATGCAGCTGCGGCCGGCGACGTCGCCGACGACCCGGTGCGCGACGACCTCGTTGGGCTTGAGCGGGTCGCGGGTCTTGTGGATGAAGGCCAGCGGGCAGCCGCCGAGCCGGTCGGTCCAGCGCTCGGCCACCCGCAGCCGGCCGGAGTCCGGGGAGACCACGGTGAACTTGGCCCCCGCGTACTTCTCCTCGACGTGGTCGGCCAGCAGGGGCAGCGCGAACAGGTGGTCCACCGGGCCGTCGAAGAAACCCTGGATCTGCGCGGTGTGCAGGTCCACGGACATGATCCGGTCCGCCCCGGCCCGCTCGAACAGGTCAGAGATCAGCCGGGCCGAGATCGGCTCCCGGCCGCGGTGCTTCTTGTCCTGCCGCGAGTACGGATAGAACGGCGTCACCACGGTGATCCGCTTGGCCGACGCGCGCTTCAGCGCGTCCACCATGATCAGCGTCTCCATCACCCAGGTGTTGATCGGCGCGGTGTGGCTCTGGATCACGAACGCGTCGCTGCCGCGGACGGAGTCCTCGTACCGGATGTAGATCTCGCCGTTGGCGAAGTCGTACGCGGAGGTGCTGGTGAGCTCGACCCCGAGGTGCGCGGCGATCTCCTCGGCCAGCGCCGGGTAGCCCCGTCCGGACAGCAGGATCAGGCTCTTGCGGTTCTGCGCATGGATCGCCTGGTTCACCGCTGGCCCTCCTCGCCCCGCGCCCGCTCGGCCGCGGCGGCCGACGGGGTACCCCCGCGGCGTTTCGCCACCCACCCCGGGATGTTCCGTTGCCGGGCTCGCCCGACCCCGAGCTCACCCGGCGGCACCTCGCCGACGATGACCGAGCCGGCCGCGGTGAAGGCGCCGTCGCCCACGGTCACGGGGGCGACCAGCACCGTGTCGCTGCCGATCCGGACATGCTCGCCGATCGTGGTGCGGTGCTTGGCCACGCCGTCGTAGTTCGCCGTGATCGTGCCCGCTCCGAGGTTCGATCCGGCACCGACTGTGGCGTCCCCCACATAGGAAAGGTGCGGGACCTTCGCGCCGGGGCCGATCTCGCTGCCCTTCACCTCCACGTACGTCCCGACCTTGCTGCCGGGGCCGAGCCGGGCCCCGGGCCGCAGGTAGGCGAACGGGCCGACGTCCGCGTCCGGGCCGATCTCGGCGCCGACGCAGTGCGCCCGCAGCACGCGGGCGCCTTCGCCGACCGCGGTGTCGATCAGCGTGCAGTCCGGGCCGATCTCGGCGCCGCGCTCGACCCGGGTCCGGCCTTTCAGCTGCACGCCCGGGGCCAGGGTCACGTCCGGGGCCAGCTCGACCTCGGCGTCGACCCAGGTGGTCGCCGGGTCGACGACGGTCACCCCGGCCCGCATCCAGTCCGCCAGCAGCCGGTCGTTGTACGCGCGGTGCGCCGCCGCCAGCTGCACCCGGTCGTTCACCCCGGCCGTCTCCAGCGCGGCGGCCGGCAGCGCGCCCACCGGGAGCCCGGCCGCGACGAACAGCCCGACCACGTCGGTCAGGTACTCCTCGCCCTGCGAGTTGTCCGAGGAGAGCCGGGCCAGCGCGTCCCGCAGCGGGCCGGACTCGAACGCGTACACGCTGGTGTTGATCTCGGCGACGGCGCGCTGCTCGTCGGTGGCGTCGCGGTGCTCGACGATCGCCTCGACCTCGCCGCCGGGGCGGCGCAGCACCCGGCCGTAGCCGGTCGGGTCCGGCAGCACGGCGGTGAGCAGGGTCGCGGCCGCGCCGCTGCTCTGGTGCTCCTCGACCAGGCGGCGCAGCGTCTCCGCGCGCAGCAGCGGGGCGTCACCGGGCAGCACCAGCACGGTGCCGTCGACCTCGGGCACGGCCTCCAGCGCGACCCGGGCGGCGTGCCCGGTCCCGCGCTGCTCGGCCTGCACGACCGGGAGCGCGGCGGGCGCGATCGCGGCCAGGTGCGCGGAGACCGCGTCCCGCCCGGCCCCGACGACGACGACCGTGGCGTCCGCGCCGAGCGGCGCGCAGGCCGCCAGCGCGTGCCCGACGAGCGTGCGCCCGGCCAATTCGTGAAGAACCTTCGGGGTCGCCGACCGCATCCGGGTGCCCTCTCCCGCGGCGAGCACGACAACTGCGGCCGGGCGGGCGTCCGTCAAGAGAAGCTCCTCAGCATGCGACGGCACCGTTGCCACCCCAGCGTAACCGTGCCCCCACTCCCCCACCCGCCGGGACAACCCCAGCTCCCCACCCCCACGACCGGGGCCAGCCGCCGAGACCGACAGCAAGGCCGACAGCCGAGCAACCGAGACCGACAGGCGAGGCCGACAGGCGAGCAACCGAGGCCGACAGGCGAGGCCGACAGGCGAGGCCGGGCGGAACCACCGCCCGACCGGCGGCCGCCGGAACGCGGGGCTCGCGGGGGTCGCCCCCGCGGCAAGCATGGACAGCTCCCCAAGGCCCGCGCTTTCCACGGGCAAGCGTCGCCTAGGGAGCTGGGGGACTCGGACTCGAACCGAGACTGCACGGCTCCAAAGGCCGGCGGGCTGCCGATTACCCCATCCCCCACGGTGTGCCGAGAGTAGTCCAGAGGACGAGTGAGCCCCGCTCGTAACGGGAACTACCACAATGCACGGTCGCAAGTTACGGATCCGTAGGTTACGGTGGCGTAGCCAGGCACCGAGCGGCCCCGCCCCCGCATCCTTACCGGGAGGACCCATGCCGACAGCCGTCAGCGCCCCGCCCCGTGGCCCCAAGCCGATGACCGACGAGAGCAAAGGCATGGTCGAACAGACCCTGCTCTACGTCATCGTGACTCTCCCGTTCCTGGCCCTGGTGGGCGCGATCGCGGTCGCCTGGGGCTGGGGCATCAGCTGGCTCGACGTCGGCCTCGCGGTCGGCTTCTACCTGGTCTCCGGGCTGGGGGTGACGGTCGGCTTCCACCGCTACTTCACCCACGGCGGCTTCAAGGCCCAGCGCTGGCTGCGGCTCACCCTCGCGGTGGCCGGGTCGCTGTCGGTCGAGGGCGGCGTGATCCGCTGGGTCGCCGACCACCGCCGGCACCACGCGTTCAGCGACAAGGAGGGCGACCCGCACTCGCCCTGGCGCTACGGCGAGACCGTGCCGGCGCTGCTGAAGGGCCTCTGGTTCGCCCACGTCGGCTGGCTGTTCGACGTCGAGCACACCAACCAGGAGCGGTTCACCCCGGACCTGCTGGCGGACAAGGCGATCGTCCGCATCGAGAAGTTCTTCCCGGTGCTGGTGCTGATCAGCTTCGGCCTGCCGGCCCTGCTCGGCGGCCTGATCACGATGTCCTGGTCCGGCGCGCTGTCCGCGTTCTTCTGGGCCTCGCTCGTCCGCATCGGCCTGCTGCACCACGTGACCTGGTCGATCAACTCGATCTGCCACGCGATCGGCGAGCGGCCGTTCGTGGCCCGGGACAAGTCGGCGAACTTCTGGCCGCTGGCGATCCTGAGCTTCGGCGAGTCCTGGCACAACTCCCACCACGCCGACCCGTCGATGGCCCGGCACGGCGTGCTGCGCGGGCAGATCGACATCTCCGCCCGGCTCATCTGGTTCTTCGAGAAGGTCGGCTGGGTGCGCGACGTGAAGTGGCCGACGCCCGAGCGGATCGCCAGCCGGCGGGTCACCGCGGTCGAGCGGGCCCCCGAAAACGTCCCGGCCTGATCCGCGGGTGCCAGGGGCGTGCCGCCGGGCGCCGGCGGCACGCCCTAGGCTGGCCCGGTGACTGACCCGGACAGGGGCCGGCCGAGGGTCCGGATGAGCGGCAAGGAGCGCCGCGAGCAGCTCCTCGATGTCGGCCGCTCCCTGTTCGCCGAGAAGGGGTTCGACGGCACCTCCACCGAGGAGATCGCGAACCGGGCCGGCGTCAGCAAGCCCATCGTGTACGAGCACTTCGGCGGCAAGGAAGGCCTCTACGCGGTCGTCATCGACCGCGAGATGGAGCGCATGCTCAGCGTCTTCACCGGCGCGCTGACCGCCGGCAGCCCGCGCGAGCTGCTGGAGCAGGCGGCGCTGGCGCTGCTGACGTACATCGAGAAGGAGACCGACGGGTTCCGGATCATGGTCCGGGACTCCCCCGTCGCCAGCACCAGCGGCACGTTCTCCAGCCTGCTCAACGACATCGCCAGCCAGGTCGAATACCTGCTGGCCGGCGAGTTCAAGGACCGCGGCTTCGACCCGAAGCTGGCCGGGCTCTACTCGCAGGCCCTGGTCGGCATGGTCGCGCTGACCGGCCAGTGGTGGCTGGAGGCCCGCAAGCCCAAGCGCGACGAGGTCGCCGCCCACCTGGTCAACCTGGCCTGGTACGGGTTGTCCGAGCTCAAGACCAAGCCGGCCCTCGTGACCCGCGAACGTTAGTGCGCCGGGACCGGACCGACGCGGCCGTAGAAGCCGGCGGCGAGGCCGGTCATCCCGGCCACGAACCAGACGACCAGGTCCGCCATCGTGACGTCGAGGAAGTTCGAGCCGGCGTTGTGCATGGTCAGCATGCCGACCAGGCCGAGCAGGATCAGCACGGCCCCGGTGTACGCATTGGCCTCGGCCGCCGCGTTGCGTCCCTGCCCCGCCGCGGCGATGTAGATCGCCCCGGCCACCAGGCAGATCCCGCAGAACGCGGCGCTGGTCGGGATGCCGAGGAAGTTGCCGGACACGAGGAACCCGACGATACCGAGAGCGACCAGCAGCAACCCGACCAGCACACCGAGGATCCGGTAGATCGGGTGCAGGCGATGGTTCACCGGCAGGGTCTTCAGACCGAGCATCGCCATCGCGGGGCCTCCATCCGTGATCCGGACAGACCGTACCCAGTCCGTACGCGGAGGCGTCACCGGGTCGGCGATCAGCCCTCGGCGGTCTCGGCGAGCTCGAGCCAGGCGGCCTCGGCCGTGTCCTTCTCGGCCGCGAGCGCCCGCAGCCGGCCGTCGAGCTCGGTCACCTTCACGTGGTCGGTGGCGTGCTCGGCCAGCTCCTCCAGCAGCCGGGCCTGCTGCTTGTCCAGCGTGGCGATCCGGCGCTCGAGCCGGCTCAGCTCCCGGCGGGCGGCCTTGGCGTCGGCCCGGGTGTCCCCGCCGGCGCGCCGCGACACCGGCCCGGCCTCGGCCTCCCGGTCGGCCCGGCGCCGGGCCAGGTAGTCCTCGATCCCGCCCGGCAGCGCGGCCAGCCGGCCGTCGCCGAGCAGCGCGACGATCGAGTCGCAGACCCGCTCGACCAGGTACCGGTCGTGGCTGACCACGATCAGCGTGCCGGCCCAGGAGTCGAGCAGGTCCTCCAGCGCGGCCAGCGTGTCGGTGTCCAGGTCGTTGGTCGGCTCGTCCAGCAGCAGCACGTTCGGCTCGGCCATGAGCAGCCGCAGCAGCTGCAGCCGGCGCCGCTCCCCGCCGGACAGGTCGCTGACCGGGGTCCACTGCCGGGACGCGCCGAAGCCGAACCGCTCGGCCAGCTGGGACGCGGTCAGGTCGACCCCGCCGAGGTTCACGCTGCGGGCGATCTCCTCGACCGCCTCCAGCAGCCGGATCTCCGGCGGCAGCTCGGCCACGTCCTGGGACAGGTACCCGGGCCGTACGGTCTGCCCGACCTTGACCGCCCCCGCGTCCGGCTGCTGCTGACCGAGCAGCAGGCGCAGCAGGGTGGTCTTGCCGGCCCCGTTCACGCCGACGATCGCGACCCGGTCGCCCGGCCCGAGCCGCCAGGTCACGCCGTCGAGCAGGGTCCGGTCGCCGAGCTTGAGGGTGACGTCCTCGACGTCGTAGACGCTCTTGCCGAGGCGGCGGGTGGCGAAGGCCTGCAGCCGGGTCGAGTCCCGCGGCGGCGGCTCGTCCGCGATCAGCGCCTGGGCGGCGTCGATGCGGAACTTCGGCTTGCTGGTCCGGGCCGGCGGCCCGCGGCGCAGCCAGGCCAGCTCCTTGCGCAGCAGGTTCTGCCGGCGGGCCTCGGACGCGGCCGCCTGCCGGGACCGCTCCGCCCGGGCCAGCACGTACGCGGAGTAGCCGCCCTCGTAGCGGCGGACGGTCGCGTCGCCGACCTCCCAGGTCTGCTCGCTGACCTCGTCGAGGAACCAGCGGTCGTGGGTGACCACGACCAGCCCCTCCCGCCGCGCCGTGAGGTGCCCGGCCAGCCAGGCCACGCCCTCGACGTCGAGGTGGTTGGTCGGCTCGTCCAGCACGAGCAGGTCGGCCCGGGCGACCAGGGCGGCGGCCAGCGCGACCCGGCGCCGCTCGCCGCCGGACAGCCGCTCGGTCAGGCTGTCCAGGCCGATGCGGGGCAGCCCCAGTCCGGCCAGCACCTCGCGGACGGCGGCGTCGCCGGCCCACTCGTGCACCTCGCCGTAGCCGGCCAGCACGGCGTCCCGGACGGTGCCGCCGGCCGGGTCGGTGCGCTGGTCGACGTACCCGATCCGCAGGCTGCCGGCCATCGCGACCCGGCCGCTGTCGGGCTCCTCCTGACCGGTGAGGAGGCGCAGCAGGGTGGACTTGCCGCCGCCGTTGACGCCGACCACGCCGATCCGCTCGCCGGCACCGACCCCGAGCGAGACGCCGTCGAGGACCACGGTCGTCGCGTACGCCTTGCCGACACCCTCCAGCGAGACCAGCGGCACCGCCCCGGTCACGGGGTGCCCTCCTCGTCCGCGACGATCCGGGCGCCGGGGACCGGGCCGTACGCGACCCGGACCGTACGGCAGACGCCCGCCCCGGCCAGCGCCGCCGCCAGCCGGACCGCGGCCTCCCGGGACCGGGACAGGAACGCGCAGGTCGGCCCGGACCCGGAGACGATCCCGCCGAGCGCGCCGAGGTCGACCCCGACCCGCAGCGTGCGCCGCAGCTCCGGCCGCAGCGCCAGCGCCGGCGCCTGCAGGTCGTTGGCCAGCAGCCCGCCGAGCGCGGTCGGGTCGTGCGTACGCAGAGCGTTGATCAGCCGGTCCGGCTCGCCCGCGGCCGGCTGCTCCGTCTCCGTACGGAGCCGGTCCAGCTCGCCGTAGACGCGCGGGGTGGACAGGCCGTCGCCGGCGACCGCGAGCACCCAGTGCCAGCGGCCGGTGGCCAGCACCGGGGTGAGCCGCTCGCCCCGGCCGGTGCCGAGCGCGGTGCCGCCGGTCAGCGAGAACGCGACGTCGCTGCCGAGGTCGGCGGCCAGCTCCAGCAGCTCGGCCCGCTCCATGCCGGTGCCCCAGAGCGCGTCGCAGGCGACCAGCGTGCCGGCCGCGTCGCCGCTGCCGCCGGCCAGCCCGCCCGCGACCGGGATCCCCTTGGCCACGTCCAGCCGGACGGCCGGCTGCACCCCGGCCCGCTCGGCCAGCAGCACCGCGGCCTGCCACACCAGGTTGTCCGCGTTCAGCGGCAGGTCGCCCGCGCCCTCGCCGCTGATCCCGATCGAGAGGTCGCGGGCCGGGGTCGCGGTGACCTCGTCGTAGAGCGAGACGGCGTGGAAGACCGTGACCAGGTCGTGGTACCCGTCGTCGCGGGCCGGGCCTGCCGCCAGGTGCAGGTTGACCTTCGCCGGGACCCGTACGGTGACCGGCTCGGGGACGCCGAGCAGACGGGTCGAGGACACGCCAGCAGAGTAGTGCGCGGCCCGGCTGCCGACCCGGGTCAGGTCGTGTAGCGCAGGACGAGGGCGCCGTTGTCGCGGCGCTCGACCTCGCCGAGGCGCAGCAGCGTGCGGGCCGGGCGCAGCACGACCGGGTGCACGCCGAACTCGACCCGCTCGACCAGCCCGGCGGCGAGCAGCGACTGCGCCAGCCGGCCGAAGCCGTAGAGCATGCTGGAGCCGCCGAGCGAGCGGACGTGCTCGACCGCGTCGGTGGACACGATCGTCGTGTTCGGCCAGTCGGTGTGCTCCAGCGTCGTGGAGTAGACGTACTTCGGCAGCGCGGCCAGCGCATCGGTGTACGGGTCGCCGCCGCCGGACCAGGCCGGCGCGAAGTAGTCGTACGAGCCGCGGCCCATCAGGAACGCGTCCACCGACTTCAGCTGCGCGACCGACCCGTCGACCGCGTCGGCGTCGAAGAAGTCGCCGATCCACGTCATCGGGTCGTCCCGCAGCCCGTCCGCGGTGGCCAGGCTGCTCACGATCACACCCATCGTCCGTCCTCTCGGTAGGAGACCGTTCGTCAGGACGACGCGGACGGACCGCCCGCCAGGACAGCCCGCCGGCGCAGCTCCGCCTTCTCCACCTCGTTGGCCGTCAGCGCGATCGCGGTCTCGTACGCGGCACCCGCCGGGCGACCGGCCCGGCGCAGCAGCTCGGCGTGGGTGGCGTGCAGCGGCTGGTAGCGGGCCAGTCCCTCCTCGGCCAGCAGCGGCGCGAGCAGCTCCAGCCCGTGCTCCGGGCCGTACGCGAGGCCGGTCGCGGCGGCCCGCTGCACCTCGACCACCGGCGACGACGCGATCCGGGCCAGCGCCCCGTACAGGTCGGCGACCCGGTCCCATTCGACGGGGTCCTGCAGCTCCAGCGCCGCGATCGCCACCTGCACCTGGTACGCCCCGGTGCGGGTGGCGCGGCGCAGCGCGGCCAGTCCCGCGGCCGCCTTCGCGCGGTCCCAGCGGGACCGGTCCTGCTCGTCGAGCGGGACGTACCGGCCCGCGTCGAGCCGGGCGGCCCGCCGGGTGTCCTGCAGCAGCATCAGCGCCAGCAGCGCGTGCACCTCGGACTCGTCCGGCATCAGCTCGGCCAGCAGCCGGCCGAGCCGGATCGCCTCGTCGCAGAGCGGGTCGCGGACGAGCTGCTCGCCGGCCGCCGCGGCGTACCCCTCGGTGAAGATCACGTAGACGACCTGCAGCACGCCGCGCAGCCGGGCCGGCAGTTCCGCGTCCGGCGGCACCCGGTACGGGATGCGGGCGAGCGCGATCTTCCGCTTGGCCCGGGTGAGCCGCTTGGCCATGGCCGGCTCGGTGACCAGGAACGCGCGGGCGATCTCGGCGGTGCTCAGGCCGCCGAGCGTGCGCAGGGTCAGCGCGACCCGGGCCGCCGGATCGAGCGCCGGGTGGCAGCAGGTGAAGACCAGCCGCAGCCGGTCGTCGCCGATCGAGGTGTCCGCCGGCGGCACCGGGTGCTCCTGCTCGTCCAGGCGGGCCAGCGCGGCCAGCCGCTCGGCCCGATCGGCCTGCGAGCGGGTGCGCCGCAGCCGGTCGATGGCCCGCCGCTTGGCCGCGGTCGTGAGCCACGCCGCCGGGTTGTCCGGGACGCCGTCGCGGGGCCAGGCGGCGACCGCGGCGACGAACGCGTCCTGGGTCGCCTCCTCGGCCAACTGCACGTCGCCGGTCCAGCCGATCAGCGTGGCCAGGACGGTGGCCCAGTCGTCCCGGAACGCCCGCTCGACCGGCCCGGTCACAGCTCCACGACGGGTCGGACCTCGACCGACCCGTACCGCGCCATCGGCATCCGCGCCGCGACCGCCAGCGCCTCGTCCAGATCGGCGCACTCGACCAGGTAATACCCGGCCAGCACCTCCTTGGTCACCGCGAACGGCCCGTCGGTCACGGCCGCCTCCCCGTCCCGGACCCGGACGGTGCTGGCCGACTCGATCGGGTGCAGCGCGGCGTTCGCGATCCAGACCGCGGTCGCCCGGAGCTCCTCGGTCAGCGCGTCCCACTCCGGCAGCTCGGCCCAGCGCCGGGCCCGTTCCTCCTCGCCGGCGTCCTCGGAATACAGCAACAGCATGTACGTGGCCATCACGCCTCCTCCCGCCCTACCGACGCGGGACCGGCGGCCGCCCGGACAGCCGCGATCCGCGCGTACGCGGTGACGTCCAGCGCCTCGCCCCGCAGCCCCGGGTCCACCCCGGCCGCCCGCAGCAGAGTCTCCGCGGCCGCCGCCGACCCGGCCCAGCGCGCCAGCGCCGCCCGCAGCGTCTTGCGCCGCTGCGCGAACGCGGCGTCGATGACCGCGAACGTGTCCTCCCGGCGCGCCCCGGTCGGCGACTCCCGGCGGGTGAGCGCGACCAGCAGGGAGTCGACGTTCGGCACCGGCCAGAACACCGAGCGCGGGATCGACCCGGCTTTCCGTACCTCCGCGTACCAGGCCGCCTTGACCGACGGCACGCCGTAGATCCGGGAGCCGGGCTTCGCGGCCAGTCGCTCCGCGACCTCGGCCTGCACCATGACCAGCCCGGTCCGGAGCGAGGGCAGCACCTCGAGCAGGTGCAGTACCACCGGCACCGCGACGTTGTACGGCAGGTTCGCCACCAGCGCGGTCGGCGCCGGCACCAGCGGACCGAGCGCGAGCGCGTCCGCGGCCAGCACGGTCAGCCGGTCGGTCAGGTCCGGCCGCCGCCGGGCGACCGTGCCCGGCAGCGCCGCGGCCAGCACCGGGTCGATCTCCACCGCGATCACGTGCCCGGCCGCGCCGAGCAGCCCGAGGGTCAGCGAACCGAGCCCCGGCCCGACCTCCAGCGCGACGTCGTCCGGCCCCAGCTCGGCCGTCCGGACGATCCGGCGGATCGTGTTCGGGTCGTGCAGGAAGTTCTGCCCGAGCGACTTGGTCGGCGTGATGCCGAGCCCGGCCGCCAGCGCCCGGACCTCGGCCGGACCGAGCAGCCCATCACCCGCTCGGTCCCCGGCCACCGGCCCATCCTGCCCTGCCTAGAGGTTCTTCCCGCAGACCGGCCAGGGTGACGCGCCTCTGGCTTGGTAGAGCGAGTACGCCACGGCGGTCTGCTCGGCGATCGACTTGCCGCTGGGCGAGCCCGAGCCGCCGTTCGCCGTCCAGGTCTGCTGGTCGAACTGGTAGAGCCCGTAGTACGGCCCGGCCGGGTTGTACGCCGACGGGTTCAGCCCCGACTCGCACTTGGCCAGCCCGCACCAGTTCAGCCCGCCGCTGGTCGGGAAGTCGGCGCACTCGGCCGGCTGCGTCGAGCCACCCGGCGGCGGGGACGCCCCCTCCGGCGGCTCCGGCCCGACCACGACCACCTCGTCGACCGGCTTCTTGACCACGGTGACCTTGGCGACCTTGTTGCTGGTCAGCTTGCCGTTGACGTACGTCAGGACGTGGGTGACCTGCTGCAGCCCGTTGACGCCCTTGGTCTTCACCGTGCGGGAGCCCGGTGCGGCCTTCGGGTCGGTCTTCTCCACGCTCTTGTACTCGATGACGGTCTGGGTCGTCGTCGAGGTCGTCTTCACCCGGGTCACGGTGACCGTCATGCCGGCCACGATCGAGGTGCCGGCGAGCTGGGAGACCCGGTCGTCGCCGTCGACGGAGACCCCGGCCGCGTCCATCGCCTCGCCCACGGTCGGCACGGTCGTGGTGACCGTGTACTTCTTGCCGTCGGCCAGGAACGTCACGGTCTTCGGCGTACGCAGGGTGAGCTGGTAGCCCTCCAGCGGCAGCCGGGTCGAGCGGTTGGCCGAGACGAACAGCCCGTTCTGCCGATAGCCGACCTGCTCCAGCGCCTCCTGCACGGTGGTCGCGGTCGTCCAGACCGCGCGCGGCTTGCCGTCCACGGTCAGCGTGACCAGGCGGCCGCGGCGCAGCACGATCTCGGCGCCGTCGGAGACCTTGGTCTCCCGGCTCGGGGCCAGCGTGTCGTGCTGACCGACGGTGATCTTCTGGTCGTCGAGCACACCGCCGACCGTCGACGCGTACGTCTTGATCGAGCGGGCCTGGCCGTCCACGGACAGCTGGACCGACTTGTCCATCGACATCCAGGCGACGCTGCCGGCCACCAGCCCGAACAGGACCAACGCGAACAGGCCCAGTCGCAGCGGGTGCCGGACGACGTGCGTGCGGGCCGGGGGCGCGTCCGCGGCCGGCGGGCGCTCCAGCAGGCCGACCGCGGCCGCGGGCTCGTCCACCGAGTCACGCCAGGCCGCGTCGGTCGGCTCGCCGGACGCCCAGGTGTCGCCGTTCCAGCCGGCCCAGTCCGTGCCGCGCCAGCCGTTGGCGGTGTCGAACGGGCTCTCCAGCGGGGCGCCGCGCTGCTCGGGCGCGGCCGGACCGTTCGTGCTCGGCGCGCCCGGCTGCCTCGGCGCTGCCGGCCGGGCCGGCGCAGCCGACTGCCTCGGCGCGGCCGGGAGCGGCGCAGCCTGGGTCGGCGAAGCCGACCGGGTCGGCGCGCTCGGCTGCCTCGGCGGCGCCGCGGGCGGCGCAGCCTGGGTCGGCGTCGGGCCGGCGTCGCCGGCGGCGACGTTCCATTGTGCGGCCGGGTCGTGCCAGGCCCCGTCGACGCCCCAGGCCGTGTCGGTCAGGTCGGAGACCGGACGCCAGCGGGAGGCGTTGTCCGCGGCGGCCTGCCGCCAGCGGTCACCGTCGGGCTCGTCCCGCTTCTCGAACCAGGACTCGGTGGCCTGCTGCGGCGGCGTCCACTGCGGACGGTCAGCCGACGGGGCGGTCCACTGTGGATTCTCCACAGTGGGCGGCTTCTCGGTGTGGGCGCGGTGCCGGTGGCGGCCGCGCTCGCTACTGTTGCCGTCCATATGAGGACGGGACAGTAACCGGCGTAGGCGGTTGAGCCAAGTTGCATCACGCTTTGTAGCGCATCGACTACCAGATACCGAAGATTCGTTGGCCCGTGTGGGTTACTTTCTCGCACAGCTGTTCGATGTGGACACTCTTCACGTCCGCGAGAACGCGTACGGTGAGAGGAATCAGGTAGGGCGCGTTCGGCCGCCCCCGGTACGGCACCGGGGTCAGGAACGGCGCGTCCGTCTCGACCAGCAGCTGCTCCAGCGGGGTCACCGCGGCCGCCTCCCGCAGCGCGGGCGCGTTCTTGAACGTCACCGTGCCGGCGAACGACAGCACGTACCCGGCCCGGACGCACTCGCGGGCCATCTCCGCGTCGCCGGAGAAGCAGTGGAACACCGTGCGCTCGGGCGCGCCCTCCTCGGCCAGCACCCGCAGCACGTCGGCGTGCGCGTCCCGGTCATGGATCACCAGCGCCTTGTCGTGCTCCTTGGCCAGCGCGATATGCCGCCGGAACGCTTCCTGCTGCACGGGTTCCGGCACCCGGCCCCAGTAGTAGTCCAGCCCGGTCTCGCCGATCGCCCGCACCTCAGGCCTTGTCGCGAGCTCGGCCAGACCGTCCCACGTGGACTCGTCGATGTCGCCGACCTCGTTGGGGTGCACGGCCACCGCGGCGACCACCTGCGGGTGGGCGGCCGCGGTGTCCGCGCACCACTGCGACGAGGCCAGCGTGTCCCCGACCGTCACCACCCGGGTCACCCCGACCGCGGCAGCGTCCACAAGCGACCGTCCGACATCGACACCCATGGCGTCGAGGTGGCAATGACTGTCGAACACCGTCGCCGGAAGCGCTTCCGGCAACGGTGGAGGTTGTGTCGCCTTAGCTCGCTCCCGGTCGGGCGCCCCAGCCGGCGTCTTCCCTCCGCGCCCCCGGGGCGAATGTGCGCCCGGGGCCGGCGGGCGCTCCGGTCCAGACGCCGCCGCGCCCGACCGTCCGCTCATGGGGGAGCGAGCCGAGCCAGCTCTTCGTCCACAATGGACTCGTCGAGCTTCTTGAACAGCGGCGTCGGCGGGGCCAGCGGCCGGCCGACCGGCAGCGGCGTGGACTCCCAGTGCCCGCCGCCGGTGTAGTCCCCGGTGATCACCGGGTACGACGGCGAGCCGATCGCGGTCGGCTCGTCGACCTCGACCACCTCCGGCATCGGCGCCCACTCCCCCGGCGCCGCGGTGTTCCCCAGCGCCCGGTGCACGGCGTCCGACGACGTCGGCAGGAACGGCGTGAGCAGCGTCTTGCAGTCGTCCACCACCTGCAGCGCGACGTTGAGGATCGTGCCCATCCGCTCCTTGTCCGCCGCGTCACCCTTGGCCAGCTTCCAGGGCGCCTGGTCGGAGATGTAGCGGTTGGCGTCGCCGACTACGCGCATCGCGTCGGCGATCGCCGCCTTCTGCCGGGACCGCGCGATGAGGTCGCCGACCGTGCCGAAGGCGTCCTTGGCCGAGGCCAGCATGGCCGCGTCGGCGTCGGTCAGCGCGCCCGCGGCCGGGATCTCGCCGAAGTTGCGGGCGGCCAGCGAGATCGACCGGTTCACCAGGTTGCCCCAGCTGTCGGCCAGCTCGTCGTTGTTGCGGCGGCGGAACTCGGTCCAGGTGAAGTCGGTGTCCTGGGTCTCCGGCCCGGCGACCGAGAGGTAGTAGCGCAGCGCGTCGGCGTCGTACCGGGACAGCACGTCGCGCAGCCCGATGATCACGCCGCGGGAGGACGAGAACTGCTTGCCCTCCATGGTCAGGAACTCGCTGGAGACCACCTCGTACGGCCGGTCCAGCGCGCCGAGCGAGCCCGGCTGCCCGCCGCGGGCGCCGATCCCGGAGTAGCCGAACAGCATCGCCGGCCAGATCTCGGTGTGGAAGACGATGTTGTCCTTGCCCATGAAGTAGTAGCTGCGCTCGTCGGCCTGCCAGAACGGCCGCCAGGCGTCCGGGTCGCCGGTGCGCTTCGCCCACTCGATCGACGCCGACAGGTAGCCGACGACCGCGTCGAACCAGACGTAGAGCTTCTTGTCCGGCCGGTCCCGCCAGCCGTCCAGCGGCACCGGGACGCCCCAGTCCAGGTCGCGGGTGATCGCTCGGGGCTTGAGGTCGTCGAGCAGGTTGAGCGAGAACTTCACCACGTTCGGACGCCAGTTGTCCCGGGACTGCAGGTAGGTGCCGAGCACCTCGGCGAACGCCGGCAGATCCAGGAAGTAGTGCTCGGACTCGACGAACTTCGGGGTCTCCCCGTTGATCCGCGAGTGCGGGTTGATCAGGTCGGTCGCGTCGAGCTGGTTGCCGCAGTTGTCGCACTGGTCGCCGCGGGCGGCGTCGTACCCGCAGATCGGGCAGGTGCCCTCGATGTAGCGGTCGGGCAGGGTCCGGCCGGTGGACGGCGAGATCGCGCCCAGCGTGATCTGCGGGAAGACGTAGCCGTTGGCGAGCAGGCCGGTGAAGAGCTCCTGCACCACCTCGTAGTGGGTGCGCGTCGTGGTCCGGGTGAACAGGTCGTAGGACAGGCCGAGCGAGCTGAAGTCCTCGCAGATCAGCCGGTTGTAGCGGTCGGCGAGCTCCCGGGTGGAGGCGCCCTCCTTGTCCGCCGCGACCAGGATCGGGGTGCCGTGCTCGTCGGTCCCGGAGACCATCAGGACCTTGTCGCCCGACATCCGGTGATAGCGGCTGAAGACGTCCGAGGGCACGTACGCGGCGGCGTGGCCGATGTGCCGGGGACCGCTGGCGTACGGCCAGGCCACCGAGGTGAGGATGTGTCGATCGGGCATGGACCCAGCGTAGTGAAGCCGTGCGCGCCTTAACGCGCCGCCACCACTGCGGCGTACACGACCCGCTTGGGCAGGCCCGTCTCCTTCGCGACCTCGGCGATCGCGGCCTTGCGGTCGGTGCCGGCCTGCTCCCGGGCGGCGACCGCACCGGCCAACACGAGCGGGTCGGCGTCCACGATCGCCCGCGGCGCACCGCCGATCACCAGCGTGATCTCGCCCCGTACGCCCTCACCGGCCCACTTCGCGAGCTCCTGCAGTGGCCCCCGGCGCACTTCCTCGTACGTCTTGGTCATCTCCCGGCAGGCCGCCGCGGGCCGGTCCGGGCCGAGGATCTCGGCGGCGTCGGCCAGCGTCGCGGCCAGCCGGTGCGGGGCCTCGAAGAGGACCAGCGTCCGGCGTTCGTCCCGCAGCTCGGTCAGCGCCCGGCGCCGCTCCCCGGGCTTGCGGGGCAGGAAGCCCTCGAAGCAGAACCGGTCGCTCGGCAGGCCGGACAGTGCCAGCGCGGTGGTGACCGCGGACGGCCCCGGCACCGCGGTGACCGGGATCCCGGCGGCGACGGCGGCGGACACCAGCCGGTAGCCGGGGTCGGAGACGCTGGGCATGCCGCCGTCGGTGACCAGCAGGACCGTACGGCCGGCGCGGAGCTCCTCGACCAGGCCGGGCGTACCGGCCTCCTCGGTGGCGTCGTCGTGCCGGACCACCCGCCCCGGAACGCGAAGGCCCAGGTCGGAGGCGAGCCGGAAGAGCCGCCGGGTGTCCTCGGCCGCGATCACGTCCGCCTTCTCCAGGGCGTCCCGCAGCCGCGGGCTGGCGTCGGCCGGGTCACCCAACGGGGCCCCGGCCAGCACGAGCGTCCCGCCTTCCACGCGCCGAGAGTACTGTGCACCTTTGTTCACTCCCGGCCGAGCGCTTCGGGCGGCGTCTTCCCTCCGCGCCCCCGCATGAACGCAGTCGCGGCCGGCGGCGCTCCGGTCCAGACGCCGCCGCGCCCGGCCTCCGCTCCCGGCGCGCACTCCTGCCGCTTACCATCCCAGCATGGCTCTGACGCTCGAGGCAGCCCCGCCGGACGCCTCGGGCGCGGACGAGCCGCCGCGACGGCACCGGGGCCGGGTCCGCCCGACGGAGCGCCGGCCGATGCCGGCCGACGAGGCGTTGTCCTGGGTCGCGACCGGGCTGATCACGCTGATCGCCGCGCTGGTCCGGCTGTGGGGGATCGGGTTCCCGCAGGCGAAGCAGTTCGACGAGGTCTACTACGCCACCGAGGGTGGCGAGATCCTGCGCAACGGGGGCTTCGAGAACAACCCGGGCTACATGTTCGTGGTCCACCCGCCGCTCGGGAAGTGGCTGGTGGCGGCCGGGATCTCGGTCTTCGGGGACAACTCGGTCGGCTGGCGGGTGCCGTCGGCGATCGCCGGCACCCTCTGCGTGCTGATCCTGGTCCGGGTCGTACGGCGGATGACCCGCTCGACGCTGCTCGGCAGCGTCGCCGGCATCCTGCTGGCCGCCGACGGGCTCTCGATCGTCCAGAGCCGGTTCGCGCTGCTGGACATCTACCTGGCGTTGTTCGTGCTGGCCGGGTTCGCCTGCCTGATCGTGGACCGGGACCGGGTTCTCTCCGCCGTCGGCGCCCGGGTCGGCTTCCGGCCGTGGCGGCTGGCCGGCGGCGTCCTGCTCGGGCTGTCCTGCGGGGTGAAGTGGAGCGGCGTCTACTTCCTGGCCGGTTTCGCGGTCCTGTCGGTGCTCTGGGACCTCGGCGCCCGGCGCGCGGCCGGCGTACCCCGGCCCTGGATCGTCACCGCCGCCCGTGACCTCCCCGGCGCCGTCGGCTCGTACGTCGTGGCGCCGACGATCGCGTACCTGCTGACCTGGTCGGGCTGGTTTCTCGGGGAGAACTCGTACGACCGGCACTGGGCCGACCACAACTCCGGCTACGGCTCGTTCCTGCCGGGACCGCTGCGGTCGCTGCTGCGCTACCACTCCGAGATGTGGCACTTCCACGAGGGACTGTCCACGCCGCACACGTACCAGTCCTCGCCCTGGGGCTGGCTGGTGACCGGGCGGCCGGTGCTCTTCTACTACCCGAGCAACCCGGCCCCGACCGGCTGCGGCGCGTCCCAGTGCGTCCGGACGGTGCTCGATGTCGGGACGCCGGCGCTGTGGTGGATGTTCGTGCCGGCGGTGCTCTGGGCCGGCTGGATCGCGCTGGTCCGCCGGGACTGGCGCGGCTGGACGATCCTGATGGCGTTCTTCGCCGGCTGGGTGACCTGGTTCTCGGTGCCGGGCCGGACGATGTTCCTGTTCTACATGACCCCGCTGGTGCCGTTCCTGGTCATCGGCGTGACGCTGATCCTCGGCGCCGTGCTCGGCTCGGCCGGCGCCGGCGAGCAGCGGCGCACGATCGGCCTGGTCGCGGTCTGCGCGTACGTCGCGCTGGTCGTGGTGAACTCGGCCTGGCTGTGGCCGATCCTGTCCGGGCAGCTCATCACCTACCAGGAATGGCGCTCCCGGATCTGGTTCCCCAGCTGGATCTAGAGGATCCAGCTCAGCGTGATCCGCGCGCCCTCGTCGTCGTGGGCGAACACGGCGGTCCCGCGCAGGCCGACCAGCTCACCGGTCCCGGTCCCCGGCACGATGTGCCCGAACGCCTCCTGCCCGGTCTCGTCCCCGGCCCCGCCGTGCTGCAGCAGGAACGATCCGGTCGGCCCGCCGACCGCCCCCTCGACCCGCTCCAACGCCGAGTACGCCCGGCCGGTCCCCTGCCCGGTCGTACTCACCTCGGCCACCGAGGTCCCCTCGATCGCCCCGGTCATCCGCTTCCGCACGGTCGCCCTCGCCAGCACCCAACCTTCGGCGAGCTCCCCGGTCCAAGTCTCGTCCCACCCGAGAATCTCGAAGTTGACCGTCCCACTCGTCATCGTCTCCGTCACCCCCCGACGCTATCGATCTCCCCGTCCGCCCTCTTGCAGATTTCCGACGCCCGGTCCTGGAGGGCCGCCGCTCGCTCGACATGATCGAGCGCCACCCTGAGCGCGCTGGCCGCGGCGCGGAGCTGATCAGCGGCGGGTTCCCCGGGCGGCACGGCGGGCTTCTTCTGCCCGCGCGCCAGGCCGGGCAGCCCGAGCTCGTCGGTGCTGACGCCGAGAACGGCAGCGAGAAGGGCGCGATAGCGCGCGCTGACCCCCTTCTCGCCGCGCTCCCACTTGGAGATCACGTCGGCGACGACCGCGACCTGTGGATCGTCCGACCGCAAGATCATCCGCTCGGCCAGCTCCCGCTGGGTCCAGCCGCGTTCGATCCGGAGACCGCGGATGCGAGGCAACCGGTCGGTGTGAGTGGACACGACACTCCTTCCGACGAGCGGCGTTTCGTAACCGATCAGCACTACTTGCGAAGTATCTTGCCGCTACAGTGATATGCAGAGCAGGGCGCAAACGGGGGCGCACTTGAGCACTCCAGGGATGCGGAATGCGCTCCCTGCTGGCGCGAAAGAGGGTCCCGTGACCGAGAGACGGTTCAGCGACCGACTCCACGAGGCCATGACGCGAGCCGGGCTCTCGAAGAGGGCGCCGGCCCGCGCCGTCCGCCTGGGGAAGGTCGACCGGTGAAGGAGACGAGGTCGAACGACCGGCTCTTGCAGGTCATGACAAGTGCGGGGCTGTCGTACAAGGCGCTCGCGCGGGCGGTTCGTGAGGAATCGGTGCGCGCCAGTCACCCCGTGAGATGCGATCACACCGCGGTGAGCCGCTGGTGCGAGGGCACCCATCCGCGCGCGAGGACAACGCAGTTCATTGCTGCGGTGCTGAGCGCGAAGCTCGATCGAACCGTGACGCTCTCAGAAATCGGCCTGTCGGAGACCTCCACGGCTGACCGGCAGGGCGCAATCGGGCTGGCGGCGGTCAGCGGACTGCTGGCTGCGGCGGAAGAATGCTCGACGGACGTGCTGGCGAGGAGCGGCGAGCTCGGGACAGGCGCAATCTCGCATCTGCAGGAACGGATCGTCCTGCTGGCCCGCTCGTACAACGACATGCCCTCCGTCCAGGCGTTCGCCACCGCGCGCGACCTGCGGGCCGTCACGCTGCGCCTGGTGCAGACCACTCATCGGCCACGGCACCTGGCCGACCTCTACACCGTGCTCGGCCAGGCAACGGCTCTGATGGGATCAACCGCATTCGATCTCGGCCGGTGGGACGCAGCGGCGATCCTGGCTCGGTGCTCGACCGAGTACGCCGACCTCGCCGGACACGCCTCTCTCACCGCCTGGGCGTACGGCCTGCGCGCCACGGTGGCCTTCTGGAGCCGCGATGTCGCCGGTGCTCTCTCGACGCAGTCGGCCACGGACTGGCGGTCGCCCCGGCCGGCAGTCCGGAAATGCGACTCCACTACATCGCCGCACGAACACATGCGGTGGGCGGCAACGTCGAGGAAGTCGCGGAATCCCTACGGACAGCCGAAACACTGGCTGCGACCGTTGGCGGTCACGACGAGTTGCACGACGAGATCCGCGGCGAGTTCCGCTTCGACGAAGGTCGGGCCGCGGCTTGCGCCGGCGCGGCATGGCTGACGGTCGGCGACGGCACCCGGGCGGAGGCGTACATCAGCCGACCTCTCAACGAGTCCGGCCTGACCGGAGCCGGGCTGGCGGCAGGTGCCCGTCTCGACCTGACCTCCGCCCTGCTCCTGAAAGGTGATCTGGACGCGGCCGGCGCTGTGCTCGAAGCGGTACTGGCTCCGGGAGCCAGCCCAACCAGTGTCGCCGTATCGAGTCGGCTCGCCCGCGCACGGGATCAGCTCGCCACGACCCGTTGGCGCAACGAACCAGCCGCGAGACGACTCCACGAGGAGGCGAACGACTGGCTCGCCAGAGCCGTACCGCTGCCGGCGCTCAGCTCGTCCGCGTGAACGTCTCCAGCAAGCGCAGCTCGGCCGCGGCGTCGAGGCCGGTCTCGCCGGCCCGATCGGGCTCCTTGCTGGGAACGGTGGTGCGCATCCACGTCCACGTGTCGGTGACCGTGTCCGCCTGGGAGCGGGCTACGAGCCCGACACGGACTGCGGCCGACGAATCGACCTGCCAGACACCGGCAGCTACACGCCACAACGGCATCTCACTCCACTGGCGGACGCCGGCCGCGAGCAGATCACTGTCGGGTACCCATACAAGTTCTGCTGTCGACTGCGCGATCTGCCGGCAGGACCTCAGGAGCGCTCCGAACGAGTCCCGGCCGATTGGTGCGGTGACGTTGAACAAGCCGCCGATGTTCTCGATAACGCAGCGAATCGCAAAGTTCGCTACGTCGCGTACGTCGATCGGCTGGATGGATCGATCTGGCGAACCTGGTGCGATGACTCGACCGCCAGTGGCAATACGCCGTAACCACCACGGTAGACGGCCCACGTACTCGTGCGGTCCGAGAATGACTCCAGGTCGTAGAACCGTGGTCCGGATATCCCCGAAAACCTCGCGGACCGCGGCTTCGCACCCGGCCTTCTGGTAGCCGTACCGAGTGGGGCCGTCCTCATGATCCTCGCCGTAGTCGGGCCCTGCGTCGGGCGGGCACACCAAAGCCGGGGAGCACTCATCCAGTGGAACGGTGGGCCAGCCGGCATAGGCGCTGACCGTCGACAGGAAAACGTACCTATCGGTCGTCGGAGCGAGGCGGCGGGCGACGTCGAGCACGTTGACGGGCACGTATCCAGAGGTATCAACGACCGCGTCCCATGGCCCTTCTCGGCTGAGCCGGTCCACGTCGGCGGAAGAGGTCCGGTCTCCTCGGACCGTGATGACACCAGGTAGATCGGGTCCTGTCCTCCCACGGTTGAAGGTTGTCACCGTCCAGCCGCGTAACAGGGCGTCTTCGACCACCGCTCGACCCACGAAAGCAGTGCCGCCGAGGACGAGAAGACGAGTCACTCAGCCAGCCTCCCACGGGCTCGTACGGCTCCGTGCCACCTCCGAGATGCCACTAACGGCCGTCGACCTCGCCGACTCCATTCAAGCGGCCGCGGCGTCGGTCGTTCTAGCTGTCGAGGTGCCCGCGGGTCGGCCCGGACCGTCCTCGGCGGGCGACACGGAAGGCATAGACCGAGACTCCCACCCACCCGGCGGCGACCACCGCACCGCCGATCGTGAGCACCGGGTGGCCGATGGCCAAATCCCACAGTGCAGTTCCGGGGAAACAGGCCAGCGAGGACCAGGTAGAGCTTCCACGCGTTCGGCTGCTCTGAGTAGACCTCCCGCCGCCACCACGGCATGTCAAGCGAGCCCACGCTGCACCGGACTGCGGTGTGGCGCTGCGGTACCGGCCAGTTGCTCCACCCGGACCCGGAGACCGAGGCCTCGGAAGCCGACCCTGCCGCTACCCATGTCCCGGGACATCAGCGTGCTGACGCGCGCCGCACGTGCGCAACCCTGCTCGTCGACCTCGACGTGCACCCACAGGTGATCATGCAGATTCTCCGGCCCGCGCGGATCAAGGTCACGATGGAGATCTACAGCCAGGCTCCCGCCCACCAGACCCGCGAGGCGCTGAGGCGGCTGTCCGAGAGCTTGGACAGCTGATGGGTAGTGCTGTACTTGACTGCTGTACGAGCAGCAAAGAGGCGGCGCCGGGAGACCCGACACCGCCTCTGACTGGGTGGAGCTGAGGGGATTCGAACCCCTGACCCCCTCGATGCGAACGAGGTGCGCTACCGGACTGCGCTACAGCCCCAAGCCGCGTAGAGGATAGCAGCAGGGCGGCTACTCGTTCACCGCGCGGGGCCGGTCGTAGGC